>JASFFJ010000513.1:0-5821 GCA_050124355.1 Desulfobacterales bacterium
ACAAATCTTCAATCTTCAATCTTCAATCTTCAATTCCGGCTTGTCCGGGTTGGGATTTAATTGTTAGACAACCATTAATCGGCTTGGCTTATTTCATACTTACTTCCTAAATCCGTCAAAAAAAGCTTAGTTTCCGCCAATTTGTCAGTATTTACCATCTTGGTATACGGCAGGTCATTCACATTGACGGGGGGCACTGCTTGTCCTTCGACAATAGGCATTCAAAGCAATTCGATCATATCATTCCCCTCTGGTCCCATATCAAATTTTAACAGAATCCTCATCGATACCTAACGTTTCTGCATTGTAGTATCAATGTTAATCCCATGTTTTTCACTTAAAGCACCGTAAATTTAAGACAAGACCAAGGAGGTAAGGATGAAAAAACTAAGCTTGCCAAAAATTCATTTTATTACAACCGTTGCATTGATGACCGCCCTCGCTGTATTCATTTTAGGTTCACCGGTCAATTCCGCTGAGAAAGAAGTCCGGTTGGCCGTCACCGATGTCGAAGGACTTGAAATGCTGCAGCGGGAATTCGGTGCCTTCAGGGATCTGTTGAGTAAATATTCCGGTTATCAGGTTAAATTCTTCCCGGTTCCCAACCGCACTGCGGCCGTAGAAGCTGTAAAGTCCAAAAAAGTCGACATGATCCTCACCGGTCCGGCTGAATACGTCGTTTTCAAAAAACTAACCGAAACAACCCCGATCATCGGTTTTTCGCGTCCCGACTATTACTGCTCCATCGTCGTGCTGGCCGACAGCGGCGTCAACAATATCAAAGACATTATTGGTAAAAAAATTGCCATTGGCAGTGTCGGTTCTACTTCCAAACATCTGGCGCCGATGCAGATTATTGCCGACAACGGTTTAAACCCGACGAAAGACATCGAAGTCGTGCATACCAGCGTGGATTTAGGCTGGCAAGCGTTGAAAAGAGGTGATGTGGCCGCATGGGGCATGACAACGGATAAATTCTTAAAACTTCGTAAAAAAGACAAGGATTTGCCTCCAGGCGCTTTTAAAGTCATTGCCCGCGGACCTGACCTGCCCAATGATGTCCTACTCGCTGCTGCTCATGTTGACAAAGAAACCATTGAAACCATCCGTCAGGTATTTGTGAAACATTCGGATGAGCTTGTCAGCGCTATCCTGACAGGCGATGACAATCAGAAATACGCGGGCATGAAATTTATATCGACGGTAAAAGACAGCGACTATGATTATGTCCGTTCCATGTATTCCACTGCAGGATATCCTCAATTTGATAAGTTCTTATAGAAACAATGGCCCTTGTATCGATTGCCAAGGAGATTCAGTATCAACAGACGGCGGACGAGCGCAAGATACAACTGCAGGTCGTAGATTTAAACAAAAAATTTGCGCAACGTGGAACGGTACTCAGTGATATATCGTTCCACGTTTTTTCCGGCGAAGCGGTTGGTTTGATAGGTGGAAACGGCAGCGGTAAATCCACTTTACTGCGTTGTTGTTTGCGATTGATTGAGCCGGATGCAGGTCAGGTTTTTCTTCTCGATCAGGACCTAAACGGGATGGGGAAACCGGGTTTGCGCAAGCTCCGCTCACGGGTCGGACTTATTTTTCAACATCATAACCTCGTTCCCCGTCTATCCGTATTGACCAATGTCATTCACGGCGCCATGGGTCGCCGACTCAGCATACGGACCTGGTTCCAGGGCCTGGCCCCGAAAGACACCCGTGAAGAGGCCATGGCCTGTCTGGAAAAGGTCGGCCTTACCCATCTGGCTTCAAGCCGAGCCGATCAATTGTCAGGGGGCGAATCCCAGCGGGTGGCCATCGCTCGCGCACTGATGCAGCGTCCCCAATTTATGATGGCGGATGAACCGGCTGCCAGCCTGGACCCGAAAGTTGGCCGGGAAGTGATGGAGCTGTTCGTGGGGTTGGCGCGCCAGGAAAACATCACACTGCTTTTTGTTTCCCATGATCTCGAACATGCCCTGCAATACTCCGATCGACTCATCGGTCTGAAAAACGGCGAAATGGTGATGGATCAGGAGAGTCGATTTCTATCAAAAGCAACAATAAGTGGCATCTATGAGTAGTCTCAAGGCAACGCCGACAGCGACCGATCACCAACTGCCGGATCGCTTTCAAATGCCGTCGATATTTCAGTTTATCGTCTATTTCGGCTTTGTGATTTTTTTTGTCTTTTCTTTAGAGGGTGCGAAGATTTCGCTGACCGATCTGGTCGATGGAATTCCCAACATGGCCCGCCTCGTCAATGAAATGACGCCGCCCAGCCTAAATCGCATTCAGGCGATTTCGCTGGCCCTACTGCAAACATTTCAAATGGCCCTGGTGGGTGCCGGGTTCGGCATCCTGATCAGTTTTTTTCTGGCGATGCTGGCCTCAACCCGCAACACCCCGCATGCTGTGATTTATTATATCACCCGCATGTTGATTGCATTTTGCCGTTCAGTGCCGGATCTGGTTTGGGCGATACTGTTTGTTGCCTCGGTTGGTCTCGGCACGTTTGCAGGAACCCTGACCATTGTGGTAGATACCATTGGCTTTTGCGGTCGCTTTTTTGCTGAAGCCATGGAGGAGGTGAATCAGGAACCTGAGGAGGCGCTGAAAAGCATCGGAGCAAATCGATTTGATATCATTATTTCAGCGGTCCTGCCGGCGGCTATGCCGTCTTTTGTCAACTCTGCGCTCTTTGCCTTGGAAAAAGCAGTGCGTTCATCCGTCGTTCTTGGTTTGGTCGGCGCCGGCGGTATCGGCATAGAACTGAAGGTCGCGATGGACATGTTTCAATATCAGGAGGCTGCCACCATCATTCTGGGTATATTTATACTGGTCATCGTGGTTGAACAACTCAGTACCTACATGCGCAAAAAGTTTCTGTAGAGCGTTGCCTCTGGCCGTGAGCGTCCAGTCTGATCAAAATAGAAACTAAGGAGTCATTTTGATTTACGCTAAAGGACAACGAATCATCATTTTAATGATCGACGGGTTTGATATGGATTACTACCACAATTCCCACATGCCCGTCATGCAGCGTTTGGCAGCCCAGGGTATTTTTAAAAGCGGCCGATGCATTTTTCCATCCCTGACCAATGCCAATAACATTTCGATCGCCTGCGGCTGTTGGCCGGAAAATCATGGCGTAACGACCAACTGCTATTTTAATGAAGTCACCGGAACCGCCGAATTCCTGGAAGATGCATCTTTTTTGTGCGCCCCAACCATTTTTGATCAAGCCCTGACGCAAGGCGTCCAATCGGCCTTGCTGACCTGCAAATCGAAGACGACAAAGATACTGGGCAAGTCGGTGGCATTGGCGGTTGCAGCTGAGGCGCCGGGAAAGGATATCGAGGCACGATTTGGTTCACCGCCGCCAATGTACTCCGCCGACATCAATTACTGGCTCTGCAAGGTCGGTTTGGATATCATACACCGACAACCGGAAATCGGACTTTTATACCTGCATACCACAGATTACCCCATGCATATGTGGCCTTGTGAAGCACCTGAATCGCAGGCACACATGTCCAAACTCGATGTGTATCTCGGAATGATTCGGGAGGCCGCACCGGAAGCCGTCATTATCCTTACGGCCGATCACGGCATGAATTATAAAAAACGCTGCTGGGATTTGTCAAAAGCCTGCAGCAACCGGGGGCTGCCACTTCGGTTTGCCGTATCACCGGTTGCCGACCGGTTGGTCAAGCATCACCGCGGCTTTGGGGGCGTGTCTTACGTTTACTTAAACGACAATGGGAAGAGAGAAGAGGAAGCCATTGAACTGATCAAAACCCTTGATGGCGTTGAAGACGTGCTTGACCGCCAAACTGCCGCAACCCGTTTCAAACTGATGGCATCGCGTATCGGCGATTTGGTGGTGCTGCCGGATATCGATACGGTATTCGGAGATTTGCAGACAGAGTCCGAACAGCTTGATCCAGCCTATCGAAGCCACGGATCTTTGCACGAAATGGATATCCCCCTGCTCCTGTTTAATCCCAAAGGAGCATACCCAGATCCGGAAGAGATTCAGCATAATATCGATTTGACGCGACTGTTATTTAATTGACGGCTTATGAATGGAGATAAGGGAAGAAAAATGATCGGTGAAAATCAGCGTGTCGTTGTGGCCATGATGGACGGCCTGGACATGGCCTATATTGAAAATACTGCCATGCCGAATTTCCAACGAATGGCCCGAGAGGGGTTTTTTAAGGAAGTCAGCGGCGTATTTCCCAGTGTAACCAACGTTAACAATGTCTCTGTTGCTTGCGGCGCCTGGCCGGCGGATCACGGTATTACCGCCAATTCCTACTATGATGAGAAAACCAACCGGCCGATGTATATGAATGCGGCCGAACTCATACGGCATCCGACCATCTTTGCCCGGGCGGCAAAATTGGGACTTCATTCAGCCCTGCTGACCTCAAAACGCAAGACCTTGGAGCTGTTTCAGCATGACGTAGCCATCGGTATTGCCGCCGAAGCCCCGCAGCCTGAGCATATTCGAAAATACGGGCCTCCGCCGCAGATCTATTCGCGTGAAATTAACTATTGGTTGTGGGAAGCTGCAATTGATTTGCTGAAAAACCGATCGGATATTTCCCTGATTTACGTGCATATCACTGATTACCCGATGCACGCATGGGCGCCGGAAGAAAAAGAGTCGCAAGCGCATTTGACTCAACTTGACCTACTGTTGGGTGAGGCCCGCAAGATTGCACCGGATGCGGCATTTTTAATCACCGCGGATCACGGCATGAATTATAAAAAAAGATGCTGGGACTTGAATCGCGTTTTGACTGAGGCCGGCATTCCACCCAAATTCGTTTTGTCCCCGGAAAGGGATTATTATGTCCAACACCATCGCAACTTTACCGGCTGTGCCTGGATCTGGCTTCGACGTGCATCGGACTGGAATCAAACGGTTAAGGTACTTCAACACGTCGCCGGTGTGGAGGAAATCATTTCCCGCGAGGCGGCCGTGCAGCGATTTCACCTTGTTCCCGAGCGCATTGGCGATATTACGGTTACCGGGGATAAAGATACCATGTTTGGTGAAATGGAGACCGCCTATGAAGATTTGTCTGCCACCTACCGTGCCCATGGATCTCTTTATGAAATGCGATTACCGCTGGTGATTTGGAATCAAGAGGGTATACTTCCCCCACCGGAAGCATTTCGTGTAAATCTCGATTTAACCCGTTTTCTCTATCGCTAACTCCCTTCATAAGCCACCGGCTACGCCAATTGGAATTTAATGAGTTCTACTGATACCACGGAAGCATATTACATGGCTTGAAATCTGGCCGGTGTCGGTGGCTTATGAAGGGAGTTAGTCAAAAGAATTTCGGCTTATTTTTTACGATTTTCTCTGATATGCAACAAGCAGCGCAACTTCTTATCAAAACAGTCCTATAAGATAAAAACATGCTCAGATTAAGCTTATAAGAAATTGTGATGGCCTACGCTATCAGAAGAAAAGTAACATGAAACCAAAATTCTTTTAAACTGAATTGAATATGCTCATTTACGAATGCCATGAGCCAATATTAACGGCGTCGCTGCCTGAGCCGTTTCATAGAAATTTTCTAGCGACACATGCGTATCTGTCGGTGTCATTCAGATAATGTCCCCGTTCCAGAGCTTTCGCAAAAAGATCTTCCAGGGAAAAATGGTAATGTTATCTTTTGTTTTTCTTTCAAATCGATCACAGCTAACAGCGGCAAAATTTTGAATATTTCCTTCTTCCTTCAAGGCCCTGATACCTTTGAGGTGCTTGTCTTGTATCGATGCTGCGCTTTTTATCTCA
>JASFFJ010000514.1:0-5818 GCA_050124355.1 Desulfobacterales bacterium
CTATTGGAGCAAAATCACCGTCTTGTCGGGATAACCTGTGCTTCGGTCATATAACCGATAGAAAATAATAAATTAATTTTAGAACGATTCGCCCGAAATTCAGTATTATTAGCGCAACCACAAACATCTTTGTTGCATCAGATTTTGCGACATGTCAGTAGTTCTGAATTTACCAGCAACAAGGTTAAGCGTTATAAATAGCAAAGTTCCAAATCGATGTAAAACCATTACGGGGATCGAAGAGAAATGGTGAATGAGTGAAACCTGGGAACAAGCTAAATTTTGATAAAGTGGTGGAAAACACGTCGACCGTCCACAACCTGGTGGTCTGCACCCTATGCTCCTGTTATCCCTGGCCGGTGCTGGGCCTGCCGCCGGTTTGGTATAAATCCGCGCCATACCGGGCCCATGCCGTTTCGGATCCTCGCGGCGTGTTGGAAGAATTCGGAACGGATTTAGCTGATGACGTCGAAATTCGCGTATGGGACTCGACTTCGGAAATGAGATATCTCGTTTTGCCGGAGCGTCCTGAAGGCACCGAGGGTTGGCGCGAAGCGGATCTCACTGAGCTCGTAACGCGCAACGCCATGATTGGGGTTGAAAAAGCGAAAAGGCCTATGGATATTGGGAGGAAAAAATGAACAGTGCTCACGATCTGGGGGGTATGCATGGCTTTGGCCCGATTAACCCGGACCCCGAAAACGAGGAGCCGGTTTTTCATTCTGATTGGGAAAAACGTGTGTTCGGCCTGACGCTGGCAGCCGGTTTTTTGGGTAAATGGAATATCGACATGTCGCGCCATGCGCGTGAACGGCAACACCCGGTCGACTATCTAAGGCATACATACTATGAAAATTGGCTGGCGGGGCTGGAAATATTATTGGTCGAAGCGGAACTTGTGGATCCGGAGGAGTCGAAGATCGGCAAAGCAGTTGGTCCGGCCGACGAATCAATCCAGCAACGTGTCCCCAAGGCCGAGGAAGTCGTCGAGGTTATCGCCCAAGGAAGTCCGGTGGTGATGAAAAACAGTTCTCCGCCGCGTTATAAATCCGGTGACAGTGTCCGCGCGGTCAACCGGCATCCGATCGGCCATACCCGCGAGCCCCGTTACGTTCGCGGTCGCGTGGGCGTAATTCACGAATGCTACGGCACCTATGTCTTTCCGGACCGAAGTGCCGAGGGGTCAAAAGAAGGACGACATCTTTACAACGTGCGTTTTACGGCAGAGGCGTTATGGGGCGAGAGCGCATCCGGCCGTAATGCTGTCTATGTCGCTTTGTCGGAAGATTATCTGGAGCCTGCCAGATGAAAGATACCCGCTTGTCCATCGACAATCTCCCGTCACTGCTCCGGGATCAGGAAGGTCCGGTCTTCAATCAACCTTGGGAAGCAAAAGCCTTCGCCCTGGCTGTGCGCCTTACTGAAGCCGGCTGCTTTACCTGGTCGGAGTGGGTTAAGATCTTCAGCCTGGAAATCGAGGCAGCACAGGAACGGGGCGATCCGGACCTGGGTGATACATATTACCAGCATTGGCTGAACGCCCTTGAGCGGATCTGCACTGAAAAGGGCCTCGTCGGCGGTGAGGCCATGCGCCGGCGCAAGTCGACATGGCGACTTGCCTATCTCAACACGCCCCACGGTCAGCCTGTCGACCTTTCGGCCGCTTTAAAATGTGAACCGCACAAAGAAACGCCTTTGCACCACCAAAAAGAATAGCTTAAATTTCTCTTTTCCTCCCATTTTGTGACGTGTCTTTGGATGAATCAAGTCGCCTGTCGGCACCACAACATCCTGATTGCCTTCATGCTCATCACCACCAAATATTATAGATCTTTTTTCACAATTTTATGCAGTTTATTTCATAGCGTAGAATTGTCCACAGTACTGCAAAATAACTTATAATATCACTAAGGTTGAGCGGTTCAGGGTTCAAGGTTCCGGGCTGAAAAACTCCCAACCCGCTTCCATTAAAGCAATTCAGCCTTTATGTGTTTATAACGTATTTTCACCCAATGGGTGAAGTTGGATATTTCGAATCATGATCAATATAATAATAGTTTTCAGACAGTTGTATCCTTTGAACCGTGAACTCTGAACCTGCAACCTATCAGGTTAGGTATCAATATGGTTGTGTATTTGAAGTTAAATAAATATGGCATTGATATTGCATTAATGTTAGAGGCCTGACCAACTGTTCATTGACCGGATAGACTGCTTTTGTCATCAAGCTTGCTTGAAAATTCTGTCTATATAATGGTCAGGTCTTCTTTTGCATGGGGGGGCGGATTTTCCGACGACGGAGGTTAATCTGACGTTGGCTTGTCCGCCCCCTTTATTGGCCGTATCATCAAGGCATAAAAAGGAATTGATATGGGAGCATTTTGGAACCCGCACGGTGGTGTGGTTTTAAATGGCAAAAAACTTACAAAAAAAGAAGTGTCCAATTTAAAGAGCAAGTCCTTGACGCGCCTTCCTATTTCTGTGAGCCCTGTCGTTAAATGGTGGAATAAATTAAAAATGGTTATAATTTTATTTACCCCGGTAAGATGAACGCCTATTTAAACCCTTTTAGATTTCAATATTTGCCAGATGGGTTTCGATTCTGTCTGATAACCTATATCTAAGTAACCCCCCCTGCATTCATCCGCGACCTCCCAGGCTTGACATAATAGGTTATTAGCCATATTGAAGGGATAAAAACCTAATTGGTATAGAACACAATAAAATATACGAACTTATATAACTATGGCGAATCCGCGCGATTCCGGAAGCATCCCAAACGAAAAGCAGCTAGCCGCTTTGGCGGGACATCTTGCGGCCGAACAGACCACTATGACACTGGCCACCGCCAGGGTAAATGAAGCCTGGGCTGCACCGGTTTACTACGTTTTTTTCAAGTCCGCATTTTATTTTCTATCGACCCCCGAATCTAGACACATAAAAGAGGCGCTTGAAAACGACAGGGCGTCTTCGGCAATACATGTATCCGGTTCCACCTGGCAGGAAATCCGGGGTCTTCAAATGAGCGGCAGCATCCATCCGGTCGAGGCGAGGTTAGAAGCCTTTCAGGTTCTGCGCGCCTACCTTAAACGATTTCCGTTTACCAAAGATTTTTTTAAAAAAAATACATCTATTGATCCGCAAAGCTTTTGGGAGCGCTTTGGTGTTAAGCTATACCAATTCAAGCCTACTTTGGTATACTATCTGGACAACCGGATTCGATTCGCTTTCAGAGAAGAAGTTAACATTTAAGTGTTTATCGGAATCTACCTGACAGCATGTTGCAAGGAACGCAAGGTGTCAGGTGTCGGCATTCAGGTTTCAGCAATTTAAAAATTTCAAATAACAAAACACAAATACCAAATGGTTCGGCAAGCTCACCACCTAACCACCCTGAGCCAAGTCGAAGGGCAAATCACAATGACCAAAATTCAAAATTCCTAACCGATGGCGTTTGATCTTAATTGAGATTTGGATATTGTAATTTGAAATTTATTTGTAATTTGGTGCTTGTAATTTGTTATTTCCAGTTTATCATGGTTGGGCGAGACAAAGAAATAAGGGGGGAAAATTATGAGCTGGTTTGGAAAATTTACGCTTGGAACATTGGGTCTAATTTTAGGTGGACCCCTTGGGGCTATTGCCGGCGCGGCATTGGGGCATATTCTGATTGACAAGACCAGCGATCTGGTTGAACAGACTATTAGACCGGAGCAGAGGCCCCAATTTGAGTATGCAGAAAAAACCCAGGCCACCTATTTTATCAGTTTATTTTCCATTCTGGGAAAGCTTTCGAAGATCGATGGCGTGGTCACCAAGGATGAAATTGCTGTTGTACAGGATTTCATTCAAAATTTGCCCATACCGGAAGGAGAAAAACAATTTGCCCGACAGGTCTTTAATGAGGCAAAGGACTCCCGATACACCATTGAGGATTTTGCAAATCAATTGTACCAGGCAGCAAGAAGCCAACCTACGCTGCTTCTTTCTTTTCTCGATCTTTTATTCAAAATCGCAGCAGCAGACGGTAAACTTCATCCTGCCGAAGAAACCGCCCTGAAGAGTGTAAAGAACATTTTTAAAATCAGTGATGGGCAATTTGAAAATATCAAGGCCATCTACTTCAAAGATATAGATAAATATTACAAGATCTTGAACTGCACATCGGAATCCTCCAATGAGGAAATCAAGGCCAGCTTCAAAAAACTTGTCAAAGATTTTCACCCCGATACGATTGTTTCCAAAGGTCTTCCGGAAGAATTTACAGACTTTGCCGCCAACCGTTTTCGTGAAATTAAAGAAAGCTATGATAAGATCAGACAGGAACGGGGCTTTTGAGAAAAAAAGGAGACTGCCGAATGCTCGATATCGTAAAGCGGTTTTTCAGCAAGACTGAATCGGAAACTGCTAAAAATACAGATCAAGCGACGGAACACGATGTACGCGTGGCCGCCTGCGCGCTATTTGTAGAGATGGCGCGCATCGATGAGAAGTTTACCGAAGCGGAGATGGAAACGATCCTTTCCATTGTGAAAGACAGATATGGTTTATCCCGGGAACACGCCGACGCCCTGGTGGCAGAGGCAGATAAGGAGCTGGACAAGAGTGTGGATCTTTGGCAGTTTGCCCGGCTGATCAATGAAAATTATTCTATTGACGAAAAAATTGAGATCATCGAACTTCTCTGGCAGATGGTGTTTGTGGATGGAAAAATGGACAGGTATGAGCATTACCTGATGAACAAGCTAAAAAATTTATTGCGCCTCTCCCACGACCAACTGATCGCCGCCAAGCTTAAGGTCCTTCATTCAGCTTGATGATGCAAAAAAGGACGGAAAGCATTGGTGCCTGCCCTGTTAAATCCGGCTGTTACAGGTATTAGGGGAATTGGGACAAATCATCACTATTGAGGACATCGCACAGCGGATCTATTAAAAAAGATGTCGCTGGCCCAAAGACGGGCCTTGATCAACACTACGGTGAACTAAAGATTTTGAGCTATGGAAATAATCGCTTAACATTCGAAACACTGGTCAGCTCCATCCAACAGGTTCATGATCAGCTGGCAACCCAGGCAACAAAGGCCGTGAACGTGAGTCTGACGTTGCGCAACTGGATAATCGGCCTATATATCGCTGAATTTGAACTGCGCGGCGCGGATCGAGCAAATTACGGCGACCAGTTGTTTAGCGCGCTGGCCAAACAACTGACCAGCCTGAAGGTGAGCAACAGCAACCGCCGGCAGTTGTATCGGTATCTGCGTTTCTACAAACTTTATCCCGAAATTGTGGGTACACTGTCCCCACAATTGCGACGACTCCTGCCCACTGAAACCAGATCCAAAAAGTGGGGACGCCGTCCCCACAATTGCAGATCCCACCGGAAAAGCTTATTTACCAGCTCGCTTACAGTCACCTGGAACTAATTGTCGATCTCGATGACGAGCTCTAACGAAGCTTCTGTGCCATCGAATGTATGCGCGTTAACTGGTCCGTGCGGGAGTTGAAGCGCCAGATTGTCAGCTTGTATTTCGAACGCTCGGCACTTTCGAAGGACAACGGTAAACTGGCCGCACTGATTCAGTCGGACGCCGAACAAGCCGAACCGCAACTAACAGTCCGCGATCCCTATGTCTTTGAATTCCTCGGGTTGGAGCCGAAAGACGTCATGAGTGAATCCAGCCTGGAAGGCGCGCTGCTGGATAAACTTCAAGCGTTCCTGCATGAAATGGGCCGCGGATTTTGTTTCGAGGCCCGGCAAAGGCGCATCCCCATTGGCGGCCAACACTTTTTTGTCGATCTGGTCTTTTATCACCGCA
>JASFFJ010000515.1:0-5799 GCA_050124355.1 Desulfobacterales bacterium
ATATGGGGTACAACGATGGAAAAACATAACAAACATGTGCAACAAGCAGTTGATAAATGGAAGGAAGAAGGATTGCAGACGGCCACAATCAAAGAGTATCTGTCAGGAGTGCGAACCGTTTGCCAGCTTTACGGTAATAATCGTATTGCAACGAAAAACGCGGTATTTGGTGTCGAGAACCGTGTGTTTGTGGACAATCGGGACAAATCTTTACCTCAAGAGGTGTATTCCAGAGTGGTGGCAGAATTGAAAAAAAGCAGCAAAAGCGATAATAAACGGGTCGCCGACCAGCTTCAATTAGAGAGATACCTGGGCTTAAGAAGCGAGGAGGCTTGTAAATTCAATGGCCATCAGGCATTAATGACGAATGGGAGGATATTTGTACAACATGGAACAAAAGGAGGAAGAGAAAGAATAATAAATGAAGTATCTGAAAAAGGAAGGGAAGCGATAAGATATGCAAAGGAACTATCTGGAATAAACAATCTAATACCTCGTGGTAATAGTAAAAAACAATGGATTCATAAATTTTATAGAATAGAACTTTTTATGCAACATATAGGAGTGTCAAACTTTACAAATCACAATCCACAAAATAGGTAGGCACCAATGCCCGGATTTGTTTTTCGGTTTGGCACTTAAATCTTCAATAATAAATTGCCTGAGCGTTAGATATCTGACTAACTCCAAAAGGTGGTCTGATAGATGATCTTTCGATAGAGAAATACGAGGCACCGCTCGCAATTAGGTGCGATAAAAAACACTTGTGCATAGGCAAAAAACGCAGGATATGCGCTGGCCGCATAAACCAGCGCATATATTTGCGTCCACAGTAAATATTAACGTTTGCGCTCTTAACAGCGCCTTTTCGGTTTCCGATTTGGGCGATTTGACCACTGCTTTTTGACTACCAATGGGCTACCAATTTGTGCCGATGGCATGTGTAGACGGCATGCGTTAGTTATTGATATTATACACACCATGCACAGAGCGGATTTCAAACGAGACGGCAGGAGAACACAAAATGATATTAGATAGTTATATGATAGTTTCGGCCAAATAGATTGATGAATGGGGTTCAAGGGGTCGGAAGTTCAAATCTTCTCGCCCCGACCAATTTATGTGATTTAAGCGGATTTTCGTTTTCGATAATCCGCTTTTTTATTATTGCCTTAGGCAAACTAGCGTGTATGTGGACCAAAAATAGAATATGATACACAATAAGACGTGCGTGGCCTTTGACAATGTAAGATAAGAACCGCTTCCCACGATCGTAAGCATAAAATTTATTCTATCAAAAACAAAAGGTTAAATCAATTCACAAACACAGTAACCCATACGAGACCCTCACTTCAACCTAATTTATCCCTCATCATTTCATGCTGAGAGAGTATAATTTTATTTTCTTTCATTATAGAACTTTCTACCGCTATTTTTTAAAGAGCGACGTTGGGTAATTGAAAAATAAAGAAATGTTAGTATTTGATAAAAAGCAATGCCTCTGTGCAGTAGCGAAAGTTTTGGGAGGAAGGGCCGCCGGTCAAGTGGTGAGCCGGATTTTTTCAAATAATACGGTGCAGGTGTTTCAACCGGCCAATGATTCGGCTAACCTTTTATACCCGGAAGGCGGCGGCATCTTCCACCGGACCGCTTTCCATATAACGCAAAATTATTCCCTGATCATATACGTGGTTAAACTTTGCCACCACCTCCGGATCGAACTGAGTACCGGCGCCTTCGTTGATAATTTTAAGGATGAGATCTTCTTCCATCCGTTTGCGGTAGGCACGATCCGATGCCATGGCATCGTATACATCGGCCAGTGAAAGAATACGAGCCAAAAAGGGAATTTGGTCCCCCTTTAAACCGTCCGGATATCCGTTGCCGTCGAATCGTTCATGATGGCATCGAATTATTTGGCGTTCTTTTTCCCACATACCCAGTTGCTCCAAGATATTGGCACCGATGACCGGATGTTCTTTTATCTTTTCAAATTCCTGGTCGGTCAGCCGACCAGGTTTGAGCAGGATATCATCTCGGATTCCAATTTTACCGATATCGTGAAGGTGGCCGGCAAAATTCAAAATGTCCAATTCTTCACCGCTGCATCCCAGCTGCTTGCCTAAAATCAACGATATTCCCGTTACGCGACTGGAATGCTCTCGCGTATAGAGGTCCCTCGCCTCGACGGCATTGACAAATGCATACAGGGTTGCAAAAAGATTCTCGTAGATATTTTCATACAACGCCAGATTTTCAATAGATTGGGCCGCACTCTGAGCCATAAAAGAGAGGTAATATAAATCCTTTTCGCTAAATCTGATCTCACTCTGGCAGATAATGGCCGTCAACGCACCAAATACTTTCTGACGAATTTTCAAAGGCACGATCATTACGGACAACATCTCCTTAGGGAGCCCGCATGAACTATTATTTTCTGAAATCAGAAGCGGTATCTCGTCGGATGCGACCTCCATAATCACACGGCTCAGAAATGATGGGGAACCGGATGGTGGCTCACCGACAACATTTGGTGCCGGTTCCGGTGCTGATTCTAACTCATTTTTATCTTTTTCATCTCCTCCTTTTCCGGCAAAAGCAACCTCAAATGGCTGTCCGACCGATTCGTTGATCACATGGAACATGCAGTGATCTGCATAGGTGATTTCAAGCGCCACATCGACGGCACGTTTAAAAACATCCGTCGTGGAGCCAGTGTTGGTAAAACTACCCATTATTTTATTTAAAATGTTCAGTTCATCTACTTTATAAAGTAATTCCCGATTGAGCTTTTCGAGGCGTTCCTTGCTTTTAACTTCCTCTTTTAAAATCACATTTTCCACGAAAAGCCCGCGCTGCTGCATCACCCGCAGCATGCATAGCTCCATCTGCCTGAGATTGACGGGTTTGATTAGAAAGTCAACCACGCCGTTTTTTAAGGTCTGAATGGTGTTTTCCAGGGACGGATATCCGGTCATGACAATGACCGGCATCGTCGCATCGCGCATTCTGATATTTTCAGCCAGCTCAAGTCCGTTCATTTCGGGCATGTTGATGTCGGTAAAACAGCAATCCACACGTTCATTCTCAAAAACTTTCAAGGCTTCGACACCGTTGCATGCGGTAAGGGCTTGATACCCTTGTCGCTCAAAATATCGACTGGCGACATCCCGAATACTCTCTTCATCATCCACGAAAAGGATTGTTTCTTTTTTTTGATCTTCCATTTGGCTTTTCCCAGGAAATACAATTGAATTTCAGCGGTGGCATACCTCCCAAATTTTATATCGCCGGATCGCGCTATTACTTTAGCGCGGCAGATTTATATGATATCCAGACGAAATCGGCATTCGGGCAGCTTTCATTGACATCATTTTTTTCGGAAAGTATCGGTGGGGTTGACATTATTTTGTCATTTTGCAACCGATCAGCGACTCCGGGTAGCGTTCAATGTCAACCTGTGTTTACAGCGCCGAATAAAACTTGACGGGGATGACAAAAAATCTGTATTTGTTAATTTTTTAACATGTCAGTATGATAAGAATTTCGAATGTCGTCAAAAAATCATGAACCTTTACGCGTGTGCTTGTTAAGCTATCGCAGCAACCCCCACTGCGGCGGTCAGGGGGTTTATTTGAAAAACTTAAGTCGGGCCCTTAAAGATCTCGGCCTGGTTGTAGAGGTCGTATCAGGTCCCCCCGATCCGCTGCTAGACGATGATATACCGATGTTTCAGCTGCCCTGCCTTGATCTCTATAATCCCGAGGATCCATTTAGAATCCCGACGCTAAAGGAGCTTCTTGATCCGTTTAATCTCGTTGAATGGATCGGCGTCTCTACCATGGGGTTTCCGGAGCTGTTTACCTTTGGTCTCAGGGCCTATCGATATCTGAGATCCAGGTTGAACAGGTATGATATTGTGCATGACAACCAAAGCCTCTCTTACGGCATATGGGCGATAAATAAGCGGTTGCCGACCATTGCCACCATTCATCACCCCGTCACGGTGGATCGCAAGATCGCCATTCAATCGGTTTCCTCTACATGGGAAAAAATGAAACAGTGGCGTTGGTATTCATTTATCGGCATGCAGAAGCGGGTGGCCAGATCCCTTCCGCGCATCATTACCGTTTCAAAATCGGCCAAAGAAGACATCAGCCGGGATTTTAAAATACCGGCTAAAAAGTTCCGCACCGTACCCAACGGCATCAACACCAGCCTTTTTTACCCTGTCTCCGAAATAGAGAGAGAAAAAAACCGTGTAATCGTTACCAATAGTGCCGACACACCGTTAAAAGGGCTATTTTTTCTATTCCATGCGGTGGCCGAACTATCCAAAATTCAGAATATCCAGGTGACGGTTGTCGGGGAACCCAAAAAAGACGGTGACATTGCAAAACTCATTAGGAAGCTTGACATCGGTCACTGCATCAATTTCACCGGCAGAATTGACAATCGGGAATTTGTGCGACAATATGCCAGGGCGACCGTGGCTGTCGTTCCTTCCGTCTATGAGGGCTTTGGCTTGCCGGTGGGAGAAGCCATGGCATGCGGGGTTCCGGTAGTCAGTACCACAGGAGGCGCCCTGCCCGAAGTGGTCGGGAAGGCCGGCATCTTGGTGCCACCGGCTAATTCCTCGGCCCTTGCCAGGGCCATAGGTGAACTTCTCGCAAATCCTCTAAAAGCCCATGATTTAGGTCTGGCCGGGTACAGGCGGGTTCAAAAACATTTTAGCTGGCAAAAGGCGGCAGAAAAAACCGTGAATGTCTACCGGGAGGTCATCGATGGTCACCATCGAGTTTGACCGGCTTGCCGTTAAACCCGGCTTTAAGATTCTGGACATCGGTTGCGGTTCCGGTCGGCATGCCTGTGCGGCATATCGATGCCAAGGTGTCATCGTTATTGGCGTCGATTTGAATTTTAAGGAATTGATCGAAGCCGACGATCGACTCAAACTACACGATCGACTGGGTGAACACGGCGGGGGGGCATGGGGACTTTCGGCGGCGGACCTGATCTGCTTGCCCTTTAAGGATGATTGTTTCGATTTGGTGATCTGTAGCGAGGTCCTGGAACATATTACGCAATATCAGATTGCCTTGAAAGAAATCGTCCGGGTGTTGAAGTCGGGCTGCGATCTTGTGGTCAGTGTACCCAGGGGCTGGCCCGAACAGATCTGCTGGGCGCTGTCACGAGAGTACCATATCACCCGTGGTGGGCATGTCCGGATCTTCAAACAATCCGATTTAATCACCGCTTTGGAAAACGCCGGACTTAAAAAGCGGGCGAGGCATTTCGCCCACAGTTTACACACCCCCTTCTGGTGGCTGAAATGCCTGGTGGGACCCAATCGTAGCGATTCAATACCGGTCAACCTTTATCACCGTTTCCTGACCTGGAATATCATGAAGCGACCTCGCGCTATGCGTTTTCTGGAAAATCTGCTAAACCCGATTCTGGGAAAAAGCGTTGTCATCTACCTGAAGAAAGATTAACCGTTAACAGGTTCAGAGGTTCATGGTTCACAGGTTCGGGATTTAGCCCCGCCGTTGAACTGTAACGCGTCAGTTTGATCTTAAAAGAGACTTCGACCTTGCAAAGTTTATCGAAAAGCGAATAACAAATAAAAACTGACTAACGCTATCCAACGTCCGCGAATATACCCAAAACCCTGAACGGTGAACTTGGAACCCTTGAACGCATATTATTTACGACGGAACCAGCATTACGGGACAGGAGGCTTTTTCCAGAATGGTCATACCCACATAATCGACCCGGCCCAGATTCATTTTTTCCGGT
>JASFFJ010000516.1:0-5792 GCA_050124355.1 Desulfobacterales bacterium
GATCCCGCCGACCACAAATGCCAGCATCACCGCCACCATCGGTGAAAGAATCCCCAAAAGCGTTTGGTATTGGAAAAGTCGACTGACGTTCAATCTAATATCGAACCTCTCGTCATTCTCACGGGGCCTGTGCTGGATTCGATCCAGTAGCAGGAGCCCAGTAATTGCGTATTCCTTTCTGGATTCCGGCTCTCCGCCCCGCTGCGGACGGAATGACATGTTTAGTTGCCAGGTTAATATGTTAAAAAAGTATTGCTGGCTATGTAACTTAATCAGCCATTCAACCAACACCCCCACCGGTCATCATCATTCCGATACGTGCTTCAGTCGCCTCTGCCGGTTCCAGGATGCCGACGATTTGACCTTCATACATCACCGCGATCCGGTCTGATAAGGAAAGGATCTCCTCAAGATCGGCTGAAACCAGCAAAATAGCCTTACCATCATCACGCGCCTGAAGTAGTCTTTGATGGATAAATTCGATGGAGCCGACATCGATGCCCCGGGTTGGCTGGGCAGCGATCAGAAGAATGGGATGCTGGTCAAACTCCCGTGCCACAATAACCTTCTGCTGATTACCACCCGACAAATTACCTGCCGGATTGTCCTGATCCGGTGGACGAATGTCAAATTCCTGCAGCAAGCGCTGTGCCTTTTCCCTGATTGGAGTGAAATTGATCACATCTATCAGCGTGCGTCGCACATACGGGGCGCGGTAGTGAATACCTAACACCATATTCTGGGAAACCGAAAAATCCAACACCAGTCCCCGTCGATGGCGGTCTTCCGGTATATGGCAGGTGCCTTTTTCTCTAATCATGCGCGGCGAAAGATTTGTAATCGCCTGACCGTTCAATTCAATCTGACCGCTTTGCGCCCGACGCAAACCGGTCAACACCTCAACCAACTCGGATTGACCGTTACCCTCAACGCCGGCAATGCCGAGAACTTCGCCCGCGCGAACGGCAAATGATATATCGCGTAAGGCCGGCAGATTGTTGTTGTCCAGGGCGTTTAGGTCGTTGACCTGCAGAACCGTCTCTCCTGGTTCGGCCTGGCTGCGCTGCACCCGGAAAAGCACTTGCCTACCCACCATCATGTTTGCAATTTCCTGTCGACTGGTATCCTTGACCTGAACAGAGCCGACGACTTTGCCCCGCCGCATGACGGTCACCACATCAGAAATTGCCATCACCTCCTGTAGTTTGTGGGTAATAAAGATAATGGTTTTGCCTTGCGCTTTGAGCGAACGCATGATTCCGAAAAGTTCGTCGACTTCCTGGGGAGTCAGAACGGCGGTGGGCTCATCCAGAATAAGAATCTCCGCGCCGCGATAGAGGACCTTGATAATTTCGATGCGTTGTTCGATGCCGACACTCAGGGCTTCTACTTTAGCCGAGGGATCCACCTTCAACCCGTACTGCTCCGAAAGCTCACGCACGATTTCATTGGCCCGGGATATGTCGACCATTCCACCGATGGAGGGCTCCTGGCCCAGAACCACGTTCTCCGCAACGGTAAAAGGTGGTATCAGCATGAAATGCTGGTGGACCATGCCGATGCCCAACCTGATGGCCTCGCCGGGGTCGGATAGTTGCACCTCCTGACCGTTAATAAAGATGGAACCCCTATCCGGCTGCAAAAGACCGTATAGGATATTTACGAGTGTGGATTTGCCGGCACCATTTTCGCCAACCAGGGCATGTATTTCCCCTGGTTGTACAATGAAATTCACATCATCATTGGCCAAAACCAGGGGGAATTTTTTGGTAATGTGACGCATGTCAACAGCGTATTCCGCCATGACACCGACTCCTTACCTGAAGGTTGATAGAGGATAAATGACAAGGGTCAGAGGCCAGAGAACAGATAACAGAAGACAGATAACAGAATACAGAGATCAGATATCAGATGCCAGAGAACAGATTTCAGAAGACAGATAACAGAAAACAGAGATCAGATGCCAGAGAACAGATCCTAAACGTATTTATTCACCGTATTGCCATGATCTTTTGAATCTTGAATCTCTGAACTTTGAACCTTTGAACCTTTGAACCCCGAACCTTGGAACCCTGATCTCTATTTCTCCGGAACCTTAATGGCGCCGGAAAGGATCTTTTTCTCGGCTTCGGCGACTTTAGCGACCATATCCGGTGAGACCAAATCTTTGTTGTACTCATCCAGGGCGTAATAGACGCCGTGATAGGTCTGCCCATCGATTTCAACCGTGTCTCCCAGTCCGAATACCCTGACACCGGCGTTAAATTTGCCTTCGTTAAGGTCCTTGACGGTTAAATAGACGGCCACATCAACCTGTTTTAACATGCTGGTCAGGCCGTAGTTTTTACCGGTCTCTTTGTCGTGGCCGAGATGGTTTTGATTGGAATCGACTCCGATGACATAGGTTTTACGTTCTTTGCCGGCCTCGTAAACCCCGGCGCCCGTCATTCCAGAGGCATGGTAAATTACATGGGCGCCCCGATCAATCTGGGCCAGTGCCAATTCTTTGCCTTTCACCGGATCGGCAAACGCCGAAGGGGCTGTCCCAGCATAATCACTGAATATTTTGCAACCCGGGTAGGCATGTTCCACACCGGCCTTATAACCGGCCTCAAATTTATGAATCAACGGAACATCCATGCCACCAATAAAGCCGACCGTATCTTTGCCGTCTGCTTTTGCTTTCATCCCGGCGATCACGCCTACCAGAAATGACCCTTCATGCTCGGTAAATAACATCGACGACACATTGGGTTTATCTGGAATGAAACCGTCAATGATGGCGAATTTCGTATCCGGGAAATCATTGGCCACATCTTTGATTGCATCGGTAAAGAGAAATCCGACGCCAAATACAAGATCGAATCCCTGGCTGGCAAGCATCCTTACACCGGTTTCCCGGTCGGCATCCGTACCTGGCTCGATCTCAACGTGAGAAATATCAAGCTTAGACGCCCACTGCAGGCCTCGATAAGCCGAATCATTGAAGGATTGATCTCCTTTGCCGCCGACATCAAATACCATACCGATTTTTAGTTTTGCAGCCCAGACGTTACCCACCGCGAGGCCGCACACTAGAACCAACATCCCAATAATAGACAAAGCCTTTCGTGCCATAATAGACCTCCTTTCCGATGTTAATTTATGTAATATTGAGCCAACCTGCCACTTTTACTATCCACATTTGAAGATTTCGTAAAAAGACCTCGAAGCGTCATCTAAATGCCGGATCAAGTCCGGGATGACGGATCCGGTATCCAGAAACAATTGAATTTACTTGATTCCAGCTTTCACCGGAATGACGGTAATACAAAAGTATGGACTTTTTACGTTTCCATCAACTTTATATTGCCATTTGAAGAGCGGATCAAGTATAAAAGAACAATTGGGTTTTAATTAATTCTTTTATAATCTTTGAAAAAGATAATGTCGAATTCCAAAATCAAAGCAATCATTTGGGATTATGACGGGACTCTGGTGGATACCCGGCATAAAAATTTTAATGTAACGAAAAATATTATGCAAAGCATTACCGGTACAGATGCATTGGAATTTCCGGCGTTACGATCATTAGACAGTTACCGTCTGGCCAACCGCAGAACATCGAATTGGCGCGAACTCTATCGACAGGAGTTCAATTTGACTGAAAAACAGATTGATGAGGCGGGTCGGCTGTGGACAGAATATCAACTAGCGGACGATACCGAAATATCTTTCTATGAGGGAATTGAGGCAATTATATGTGATTTAGCAGAATTTCCCCACGGTATCGTTTCTCAGAATTCTAGAAGCAGTATTGCGGAGAATCTGAAGAAAAAAAACCTGCTGCAATATTTTAAACATATTGTAGGCTATGAAGAAGTCGATTTAAAAAAACAAAAACCAGAGCCAGACGGTTTGCTGAGTTGCATGGAAAAACTGTCAAGGTCGGGGGCGGGCTGTGTCTGCTATATTGGTGATCATGAGACGGATGTACAATGTGTCCGTGCCGCAAACCGCGCATTGCAGGAAGAAAATACCAATGTTAGGATTTTCAGTATCGGCGCATGTTATGATTCCGGGCCAAATACCTCTACCTGGAATTTCCGTCCGGACTATGAGGCCCAAGAGGTCGAAGATATTTTGAGAATTGTAGAACACATCAGCCATATTTGATGTTAGATAATTTTACAAGTGAGTCTAGTGTTATTAATTCAGAATCAAGCATCCAGTATCAAGCATCAGATTACCTCACCCAAAGCATATTTTTCTTGTTAAATAGACGATGCAAGCCAATGCTTCGCTAAATTATAAAAAGGCAAAAGGAGATCCTGTGGCCAAGCTATATTTCCGATACGGAGCGATGAATTGCGGTAAATCCACCGCGTTAATTCAGGTGGATTACAATTATCGGGAACGGAACATGAACACGGTAATCATCAAACCCGAGACCGACACCAAGGGAAGTGACAGGGTGATCTCAAGGCTTAATGTCGAACGTGCTGTCGATATCCTCGCCACCGGCAAAGACAATTTATATGTGATAATAGAAAACTGGCAGAAAGAGAAGACACCTGTCCACTGCGTGCTGGTGGATGAAGCCCAATTCTTGACGCATTCCCAGGTCGACCAATTATTCCGAGTGGCGGTGATTCAGGATATTTCCGTTATCTGCTATGGCCTGCGGACAGATTTCCGGTTGAACGGATTCGCGGGAAGTGCCCGCCTGCTGTTACTGGCGCATAGCATTGAAGAACTGAAAACTATCTGTAAATGTGGTCAAAAAGCGATAGCCAACGGCCGCAAGATCGGGGGCCGCTTTGTTTTTGAGGGCGCCCAGGTGGCCATCGAAGGTGAGGCCAGTGTCGATTATGAATCTCTGTGCGCACGCTGCTATTTCAAATATAAAAAACAATACAAGAATCGTTAGCGCTCCCAGAACAGAGACCAAATCCCTGATAATTCAAAGTGGCAATCCTTGAACCCAGAACCTGGAACGCTCAGTTTATGTTTAACTTTGCCAACAGATCCATGGCTTTGTCTCTAAAATAGGGGTCATTGGATTGGGTCGCTCTTTTCAAATGGCCTTTTGCTTCGTTCTTGTTTTTATCGCCACCTATTTGGATCAACAACTCCGCTAAGTAGACATGTGCTTCTAGATTATCGGCGAAGAATTCGGTAGCTTGGTATTCCCTGTAATATTTTAAAGATTTGTCACGGTCCCGCATGGGCCAGGGCAGCATCGCCCAGAAACGTCCGAGTGCAAGTATAGACCCGCCTTCTTTGTACATTTTTTCGAGCTCATAAGTTTTTTCAAAACTGCTCTGGGTCTTGTCTTTTAAACCCTCAGATAGGGCCGTAAAAATACTTACCCCGTCAGAGTATATACCGACATTAAGGCCGAAATAGTAGTAGCCGTCTGGCTTTTCAGGCTCAAGCTCGGTGGCCTTTCGGGCGTAATTCATACCTTGCTTGCCGTATCTGGCACAGATATCTTTCCATCCATCAACTTTTTCGGTTTTGGCGGCATTGCCATATTCCCGGTGGGCCCGAGCGCATTTCCAATTCGCTTCATAGCTGCCAGGATTATGGGCGATCGCCTTTTGATACAAATCAATGGCCTGTTTGTAATTTGCGAGACCGCCCAGCTCAAAAAGTTTGTCGGCCTCGGCAATGTAGTCTGCAGCCAGTAGATTAAAAGGAAAAAGAATAAGCGTAAATAAAAACAGGCCGCACAATGTCGTTCTTTTCATTCTAAACTTCCTTTCTAAATCATTTCAATTGCCGTAGCCATCGAAACGCCCCCTCCGCCG
>JASFFJ010000517.1:0-5787 GCA_050124355.1 Desulfobacterales bacterium
CTTTTCCCATTGTTTTCTCCTCTCACATGAATATTATCAGATATTCCTGAACCATATACCTATCCTGATAACGAAGGCGCGCTCTATTGTCAATATTGATTTTTTAATGTGGAATTGAACAGGTAAGAAAATTAGAATTTAATTGCTCTCAAGACAATCTTTGCTCAACTGCGTATCGAATGCCACGGGGTAGCAGCCGTCAAAACAGGCCTTGCAGAATTTCTTCCCCGGGCTTTCGAATTCGGTGGCGTTTAGAAGGCCGTCGATGCTGAGGTAGTACAGGGAGTCGAGTCCCAAAAACTCCCTTAACCCTTCCACCGTTTTGCGGCAGGCAATCAACTCGCCTCTGGTCGAAAAATCGATTCCGTAATGACAGGGGAATCGATGGGGCGGGCCGCTAACACGCATATGCACTTTTCTAACCCCCAGTTCCCGCAATGCTTTCACCCTTGTCCTAACCGTGGTACCCCTGATGATCGAATCTTCAATGATGATGATATCTTTACCTTTTAGAAGTTTTTTGACAGGGTTAAGCTTTATGCGAACGCCAAAATCCCGCATGCTTTGGGTCGGCTGGATAAATGTTCTGCCCACATAATGGTTGCGGATCATCCCCATTTCAAATGGTATACCGGACGCTTCCGAGTAGCCCAGCGCAGCATAGGTGCCAGAATCGGGAAACGGCATGACAAAGTCGGCCTCAACAGGTGCTTCTTCAGCCAAACGTCTGCCATGGGCTTTACGTGTTAGGTACACGTTCTGGCCATAAAACGTGCTGTCCGGTCTGGCAAAATAGATAAATTCGAAAATACAGAAAGCTCGCCGGGATGCGGGCGATGTTTTAATGCTTTTAATGCTATCCGGACCAATGATGACGATTTCTCCGGGATCGAGTTCACGCACAAACTCGGCCTCCACCAGATCGAAGGCACAGGTTTCGGAGGCCAACACATAATTGCCGTTCAACTTTCCCAGACACAACGGTCTGAACCCATAGGGGTCTTTGATTCCGATAATTTCCCCCAGGCTGGTCAGCATCACAAATGAAAACGCGCCCTGCAGTCTGGAAACAGATTTAACCAAGGCCTGTTCAAATCCGTATTCCAGGTTTTTCACAAAAAGATGTAAGAATATTTCGCTGTCCATGGTCGTCTGGAAAATGGAGCCGGACTCTTCTAGTTCATCTTTCAAGGTGTGCGCATTGACAATATTTCCATTATGGGCCACGGCATAGGACTTTTTGCGGTGACGAACCCGAAAAGGCTGGGCGTTGGTTAACACGGAACTGCCTGTCGTCGAATAACGCACATGGCCGATGGCACTGCGCCCCTCTAGCATTTTCAGATGGCTCATGTCAAAAACATCGGATACCAGCCCCATGCCTTTATGCTCGATAATCGTATCCCCCCGGATTGTCGCAATCCCTGCGCTTTCCTGTCCCCGATGCTGCAGGGCATATAGGCCGAAATAAGTCAGCGGCGCGGCTTCCGGATGATCACAAATCCCAAAAATACCACATGCTTCACGGGGCTTATCAAAATCGGTCATTTAGGGTTGACTCCCAACCCGGACAAGCCGGAATTGAATATTGAAGATTGAAGATTTTTTGACAAAGCGCTGCACCAGCAATCGTACAATTTTCGTGCAAACGCTTAGTCAATTAAGATTCTAACACCTTTTATCGTAGATTCGCACAAATTTCTGGTGATGCAATACATTTTTCTCCGAACATTGCGGATTTGTTGTAGCGCTGCGCTATTACTATTCATATTAAATTGACGGAATACCCTAAATCCAAATTTAAAATCCCGAATCTATGAAGTATAAAAGTGGAGTCAATTATTTATGTAACCTTCCGAGAGAAAGCATGATTTGCACCACCATCCCAGGTACTGACTGCAATGAATTGATGATTAATGACGAGGTCTGCCATCAATCCAGCGGCGTATTTTCCACCAGATCCCAAACCCCACATGGGCAGGCACCAGCGCAAAACCCGCATCCGATACACAGGTCTTCATCTATCGTGTATTCATAGGCGTCATCTTCCAGCCCTTTTCTGCTGATGGCATGTTGCGGACAAACCGATACGCAAATTCCGCAATCCCGACAAGCGCCACAGGATGAACATTGGGATCCGCAATGATCCAGGTCCGAGTATTCGGTCACTCGAGGGTCAAAATACTCCAGCGTAATGCGGCTGCGCTTGATCATTTCGCGTTTTTGTACCTCTGGAGGCTTGTCCTCCAGGATATCACAGATTGTCTGGGCGACGATCCGACCGGATCCAATGGCATCGGTGAGAAGCCCCGGCTGGACCACGTCACCGATGGCAAATATTTTAGGATCGGTGGTCAGAAAATGATGATTGACTTTGACAAAGCCATCAGCAATCTCGATGTCATCCGGCAAGAATTCGAGATCCGGCATATCGCCAATGGAAATAATCACGGTATCGGCAGAAATTTCCTCACCGGATACCAATGTGACGGCATTACCAGAAATCTCTTTGGTGAAAACCGGCCATTTAAATTCAGCACCGATGGCCTCAGCCGCTTCTCTTTCTTTGCCAAAAGAGGCTGGCTCCTGTACATCCAGCAGGGTTATTTTTTCAGCACCGAGCCGGTGCGCCTCGGCGGCTGCATCGCAACCGACATTGCCGGCGCCGATGACCACGACATTCTTGCCAACAGTTGCATTATCTTCTTTGGCCTTTTCAAGAAACTCCAGGGCCGTCACCGCCCGTTCGTTGCCGGGTATCGATAATGTCCTGGGCTTTTGGGCACCCGTTGCGATCACCACAAAATCAAAATCTTCTCGAATCTGCTGAACGTTTTCCGTTCCGAGCGGCTGCTGCAGGTGTACCTGGGGCAAGACCTCCTTGACCCGCTCGAGTTCGGTGGTAATCACCTCGGTCGGGATACGACTTTCAGGAATAACCCGGGTGAATTTGCCGCCGATGTCTTTGGCGGCTTCATAAATGACAACCTGGTGCCCTTTCTGACGGAGCTGCCAGCCCACCGATATACCGGCCGGTCCACCGCCGATGATGGCAATTTTTTTGTCCGATTCAGGCGGCAGCGTCGGCAAGGTTGCCTTGATACTCGCCTGACCAAGTTGGGTCACATCCACCGGAGCCATGGCTGAGGATTGGCGGGAGCATGACTGCATGCACAAATTGGGACACAGATAACCGCACACGGAGGCCGGAAATGGCGTATAGGCAAGGGCCAGATCAACCGCCTCATCGATACGGCCGTCGCGAACCAATTGCCAGCGTTCCTGCACGGGAATTCCCGTCGGACAGGTGGCCTCACAGGGTGCGGCATATTTACGATTTTCCCAGATCGGAACATAGCGCCGCAGCTGAGCAGTTGTAATCAGGGGCACGGGGCTGCGATCCAACTGCATAAGGTCACCGATCAGGCCGCCGCGGCCGAGCTCTTTCTCCCACACCCCGGTATGATACGAATGGATGGATTTCATCGGCCGCTGGATTTTTTCCTGAGGAGACCGCGCAATGAGCAGTTGCCACTGACTTCTATCTGTAAATACTGTAAACAATTCGGTCCGGCCGATGTGGTCTAAAAAAACATGAAGATTTTGGTTCAACCAGTCCCACTCTTCATCCCCGATGGAAATCAGCTTCGCATCACGCTGGCTGTAGCCTCGATGAGGGCCACGAAAAAACACCTTACCTCCGACCATGCCCACGAACGGTCGATGCCCTAAAATATTGTCAGGAACTTGGGCTTCATAGCCGCAGATCACGGCAATGCCACCCGCCATAAATTCACCGAAATAGTCCCCGGCAGAGCCCAGCACCCAGAGCTCGGGGGGATCAAAGCGCGGGTTGTGTTTGGTCATGGTCATGCCTCGGGCACCGATATTACCGCCAACGTAAATTTTGCCCTGGGCCATGGCATTGGCGGTTCCGTTACCGGCATTGCCATGAACGACAATTCGGGCACCGGCATTGAGCCACCCTAAATCATCGGAGGTCGGTCCGAGAATTTCGAGGTCGGTGTTGGGAAATCCCATGGAACCCAACCGCTGCCCGGGTTGACCGGCTATTTTTATATGTACCTTTTCGTCGCCAGCCTGCCAGAGCCGGCCGCCGATTCCATGCTGGCCGTAGGCATCGATCTGCAGGCGGCGATGCCCCTGGTCCACTGCGGCCTGGATTTGTTCTTCTAGAATCCGCGAATCAACCCTTTCACCGTCAATTCTGCCGGATATCACATGATAGGATGTCGTGTTGCTCAGGTTTTGTTCAGACATATATATTCTCCAAATCGTATTCGTTTGGATCGTTAAGTTCGTTAGGATTACGGGTTGATTAAGATGACTATGTTGATTGAGTTTATTGGTCTTGCTGAATTCATAATCAACGAGTCAACCACTTAAACTAATCAACCCATATCTATGTTCCCTTTACACCTTGATATATAATCCGAAGTCTTATCTTCTCACCTTCTTACCTTCTGATCTTCTATCCTTCCTCTGACCTCTGACATCTGTTTTCTGTCCCCTGACATCTGTCACCCTAGACCACATATTTTATACGTAACCTTTCGGCCGCATCATGGTCGTCGATTCCCAGCGCATCAGACATGCCGATGGGAAGTGAGGTGGATCGCCCCAACGGCGCCACAATTTTTTTCAATTCGATGTCAAAGCTCAAAAAGACATCCACCAGCCGTTGGGCTACATCTTCGACGTTCAAGCGCCGATACAGACGGGGATCCTGAGAGGTGATCCCCTTTGGGCATAGTCCGATGTTACAGATGTTGCAGCGATCCGATTCAGATCCCAGACAACCGGCTGCGGCCTGCATGATATATTTGCCGACCTGAACCCCACTGGCACCCAGCATGATGAGGGCTGCCGCGTTGGCTGCCAGGTTGCCGTTTTTGCCGACGCCGCCGCCGGCAAAAATCGGGACCTGGTTCTGCATGCCCAGTTTAACGAGGTTCAAATAGCCGTCACGGATGTTGCTGGCAATGGGATGCCCCATGTGGTTCATGGAAACATTATACGCTGCACCCGTGCCCCCATCTTCACCATCGATGGCGAGACCGGCGGCATAGGGATTGCGCGTAAGATTGTTCAACACCGCCATTGCGGTCGAAGTCGCTGATATTTTTGGATATACGGGTACCCGAAAGCCCCAGGCCATGTACATCGATTGGGTCATCTTGGCCACCGCTTCCTCAATGGAATACTTGGTCTGATGGGTGGGCGGACTCGGCAGACTAACCCCCGTAGGCACACCCCGGATGGCTGCGATCAGCCGGTTGACCTTGTACCACATCAATAGACCGCCGTCTCCGGGCTTGGCTCCCTGCCCATATTTAATTTCAATGGCGCAAGGATCTTCTTTCATATCCGGGAGTGCATGAATGATTTCGTCCCAACCAAAGTAGCCGCTGGCAATCTGAAGAATTACGTATTTTAAAAACCGCGAACGTAGTAATCTGGGCGGGCAGCCGCCTTCGCCGGTACAGATACGCACCGGCATGCCCAATTCTTCATTGAGATACGCCACGCCCATCTGAAGTCCTTCCCACATGTTGGGGGATAGCGCACCGAATGACATGCCGCCGATGATCAAGGGATATATCTCACGAACCGGGGGGATCCAGCCTTCGGTTTTCAGAAATTTCAGATTTTCCTCCGGCGGCAACACCCGCCCTAGCAGGGTGCGCAGCTCAAATTCATGTCGCCCGGCGTCCAGCGCCGGGTCCGTCAGCATCGATATGCGTATAAATTTGATGCGGTCCAAAA
>JASFFJ010000518.1:0-5786 GCA_050124355.1 Desulfobacterales bacterium
TCCAAATTTCGATTGGTGGCGGCGATCACCCTGAAATCCGCTTCGATGGGCTGGGTGCCGCCGACACGATAAAACACCCGGTCCTCTAATACCCGCAGCAGATCGATTTGCATACGCATGTTGATTTCGCCGACTTCATCCAGAAAGAGGGTGCCGTCATGCGCCATCTCCAAACGTCCCTTTTTGGTTTCCTTGGCGTCCGTAAAGGCCCCTTTCTGATGGCCGAACAATTCACTTTCCATGAGATGCTCGGGGATGGCGCCGCAATTTACCATGACAAAAGGACCGTTACAACGCGGGCTGTTTGTGTGGATGGCCTTGGCCGCCAATCCTTTGCCGGTGCCGGTTTCTCCGGTGATCAATACCGTGGATTCCATGGGGGCCACATCACAGATGAGATCAAAGACTTCCTGCATCGGCTTGGACTGGCCGATCATGCTCTCGAAGCGGGACCGTTCCTTGTGTTCCTCCCGCAGAAAAAGCATCTCGCGTTCCTGGTCCTGGTGTTTGATTATTTTGTCGATCAAAACTCCCAGTTCATTGGGGTCAAACGGTTTCAGCATGTAATCATAGGCGCCGTTTTTCATGGCCTCAATAGCGGTGGGAATGGAACCGTAGGCGGTGATCATGACAATGGCCACATCCGGATCATTCTCTTTAACGTGCTGCAAAACATCAAGGCCGCTGATGCCTTCCATTTTTATGTCCACCAGCATGATGTCAAAGCGGGCCTCCTTTAATTTTTCCAAGGCCTCTTCTCCGCTGGAGGCGGTGTCCACGGCATGTCCATCTCGTTGCAGCCATCCGGCGAGGGACTCCCGTAGGATCAGTTCATCATCAACGATCAGTATTTTTGTGCTGCTCACTAAAACCTCCTCACATATAAAAGCCTTCCGACTAAGAGAAATTGGAACTTCAGATGTCTCATCCATATAAACCGGCTTCCAGCTCGTTAAGCATACGGTTCGGAGAGAAATAACAAATTATTTGTGTTTTGTTATTTGAGTCCTCGTTGAATAGTTTATTGGTTGATTAAGTAAATTATGATAATTAATTCAGAATGTTAGGATTGTTTAAAAGTCAAGTGTCCAATTATTTTGCAAATACGGGACAAATCTATATATGCAACCACTTAACCAGTCAACTAATCAACCAATTAACGATATCTGGACTTACAACATGCTGTCAGGCGACTGCCCCTAATCGCCTAATCAAGATCTTCTCCGTTTACTTCCCGTGCCGGCCAATAGCGGATTTCAGGGGGAGCTTGACCTGAAAGGTGGTACCGCGCCCCACATCTGATTTTACATATATGGATCCTTCATGCTCTTGGATAATTCCGTAAGCCACGGATAGACCCAGGCCGACACCCTTGCCTTTTTTCTTGGTGGTGAAAAACGGTTCAAACAATTTGCCGATATTATCCTCCGGGATTCCGCATCCGGTATCTCCAAAGTTGACCTGCAGCATGTCTTCGCGCAGTAAATGCATCGTCTCAATGGTAAGCACCCCGCCGTCGGCCCCCATCGCTTCACTGGCATTGGAGACCAGGTTCATGAAGACCTGCTGAAGTTGGTCTTCGGATCCCCGTAGGTCCGGCAGATCGTCAGCCAGCTTTGTTTCCACTTTGACCCCGTCCATTTTTAGCAGGTTTGAATTCAAAAACAAGGTTTGTTCGATGAGACGGTTGAGGCTCAGGCGCTTAGGCTCCATCTTGGACTGGCGTGAGAATGCCAGCAGGTTTGAAACAATGCGGCTGGTCCGTCGGGTTTCAGTTTCCATCAGACTCAGGTAGTGCTGAAACTGTTCGATTTCTTTCTGGCCGATAGTGTCTTCAGTCATAATTCGTTGCATCAACATGATAAGATTCAAAATGCCGGCAATCGGATTGTTGATCTCATGCACCACCGAGGCCGACAGTTTACCCAATGAGGACATCTTGTCCTGATGCAGGAGTTTCTCGTGGGTTTCTTTTACCTGACGGGTGCGGTCTTCAACCATCTGTTCCAGGCGTCGCGTGATTTCCTCCTCTTCTTTTTTGTGCTGGGTGATGTCCCGGCTAATATGAATGAATTTCTGAATTTTGCCATCTTTCTCCCAGATCGGATAAATTTGGACTTCATAATACCGTTTTTCACCATTCGGCATCAGTCGGGTCTGGATCTTGCGACTCTGTCTTTTGTTGCTGACGACGTCTCGCAGGGGACAGTCTATCTGACCGCCGTCACAGGGATGATCTATTTTGTGATAGACCTCATGGCATTTCTTGCCGATAACGTCACCTCGGGCGTAGTGCATTTTGGTAAGAAAGGCATCATTGACATCGATAATTTCCATCTCAGGCGTGATGACCATGATGAAATCCTGAATTCCGTTGATGATCGTCTCCATCTCCTCGGTTCGTTCCCGCAGTTTGCGCTCTTCCAAACCGATGGCCTTCCAGAAAATCTTAAAGACATTGTAAGAAAGTAGACGGATGCGGGGGGGGCGTGTGCGCAGAACCTCATCGAAAATTTTTTGCTCGGGCGTTAGAATGATTATTAAATGAATGCTGTAGCGCCGGTCGTATAGCTCATAACAGCTATTGAAGGTCAACAAACCCAGTTCGTCGGCCAGTTTAATTCCGGGACTTTCAGGATCGGGATCCGCCACCGCCAAAATGGGCGCGTAAACCCCCTCCTGCTCGTAGACGGAGGTTGTTTTTTCCAGAATTTCCCTGCAAAATTCCCCGCCGCCCACCAGTGCAATGTTGGTAATCGAGGGTGTTTTTTCCGGCACGCGTGTCTCCTTCTGAAACGAATAGTTGGATTCCAATGGGTTCGGTGTTGGAAATTTGACGTTATCATGGGGCTCTGGCGGTTTCAAGTACCATTTAAATTCTAAGTCGAATGGGTCCCGAAACTTATGAATGGAGGTAATGGATAGTTTACTTGCAATTTCCGAGCATTTGACGTATTTTCAAATTTTAGCAGAGCCAGGTACTGGCTTACGTTCACCGACCCTGGCAACGATCTGAAAATGGTATGGACTTAAAAGACCAGCCGGAACGAGCTCGAATATTAACATCTGAATTTTTTGTATCGTCGAGGTACAGGGATATTTTATATGAATTTACATGAACCCAAAGAAATCATTCTGCGTGCGATCGATGCCTTTCATCGGAGGGTGCTGGTTGTTTCATCAGAATTTCAAATACTGGCCATTAGAGGACAAGCCGAAGACGTGCAGGAATCTGATGTTATCGGCCAAAAATGTTACAAAATCCTTTATTGCCGCAATTCACCCTGCGATGCGTGTCCCACCCTCGAAGTGGGCCGCAAGCGCCAGCCGACCCTGAGTCCCGGCTATCATCCAACGTCATATCGAGGCCAAGTCCCGTGTTTATACTCTTACCCCATTTTAAATGGGGATCAAATCGAGGCTTTTGTGGTCCTGGATTTTGACTTTCCGGCCCTGGATGCCCTGGAAGAAAAACTACAGCGAACCAACGCTTTTTTAAGCAATCTGCTTCACAGTGCGGTGGACTGCGTGATTGCGGCTGACAATAATGGCAAAATCCTCATTTTTAATGATTCAGCAGCCGAGCTTTTTGGTTACAGCGTGAAAGAAGCATTAAACAGTCTAAACATCCGCGATCTGTATCCTGATGACAACGCCAGGCAAGTGATGCGCAAGCTGCGCAGCGAGGAATATGGCGGCAAGGGAAAGCTGAAAACATACCACACGGACGTGTTGGCCAAAAACGGTGAACGTATCCCCATCAGTCTGTATGCCTCCATTATATATGAAAATAATCGTGAAGTTGCCACCATCGGTTTTTTTCATGACTTGCGTGACAGACTGCAGATCAGTGCGGAGCTTGAAAAAACTCAACTACAGCTCCTGCAGTCGGAAAAGATGGCCTCGCTCGGGAAACTGGCTGCCGGCGTCGCCCATCAGATAAACAACCCCCTGGGTGGAATCACACTTTATGCCAAGCTGGCATTGGAAGAATATGAGCTGGAAGAGGGGGTGCGAGAAGATCTGGGCCGGATTCTCAAAGATGCGGAAAGATGTCGGGATACGGTCAAGGAATTGCTGGAATTCACGCGCCAAACCCGTCACCTCATGCGGCCCCATGACATTAACGAGGTTATTTCGCGGACCCTGTTCCTGCTTGAAAACCAGAGCTTATTTCAAAATATCGAGATCGAAAAACGGTTCGGGGATTCCCTGCCGGCGGTGCAAGCAGATATCCAGCAGCTGAATCATCTGTTTATGAACATAATTCTCAATGCCGCCCAGGCCATGGACGGCAAGGGCAAGCTGACGATAGAGACCTTGAAGGTGTCCGCTAAAGAACAGATCGGCATCGAGATATCGGACACCGGTCCCGGGATTGCCGAAAAGGACATTCCCCGCATTTTTGAACCATTTTACACGACCAAAGAGGAAGGCAAGGGGACCGGTCTGGGGCTCAGTCTTGCCTACGGGATTGTTGAAAACCATGGCGGCCGTATTACGGTACACAACCGCTCCGACGGTGGGGCTGCATTTCACATCGTCCTTCCCATCGCTAAAGGAGAAAAAGAAGGAGATCACGGTGCCGAAAACTGATGATATCATTCAGGTATTGATTGTCGATGATGAACAAAACATCCGGGACGGATCCGAACGTATTCTCTCCCGGGTCGGATTCGAGGTTCTGAAAGCATCCACCGGTGCGGAGGCCCTGGATATCCTGGCTCAAAAAATCATTCCAATTGTACTGCTGGACCTGAAGATGCCGGGAATGGACGGGATGGAAGTGCTCTCCAGAATCCAGGACTTTGATGAACCGATACTCGTCATTGTGATCACGGGTTTTGCGACGGTAGAAACCGCTATTAAAGCCATGAAGCAGGGCGCCTATGATTTTATTCCCAAACCTTTTGAGCCCGAGCAGTTGCGTATCGTTGTCAATCGGGCTGCTGAAAAATTGCGGCTCACCCGGGATGCCCAGCAGTTGGAGCTTGAACGCAACCGAACCCTATCCGACCTTCATACGGAAAAAAGCCGTCTGCACACCATTCTGGAATCGCTTCCCAACGGTGTTGGGGTGATCAATTCCCAGGGGCAGGTGGTTCTCATGAACCCGGCTTTTTTACATTACCTCGATCTGGAACCGAATACCGCGGCCGGCAATCAGATTGAAGAGTACATCAAGGACCGTGAACTGTGCAATCTTATTCGGGAAATTTCCCAGGGGCGGCATGTGGACTATGAGGATATTCCCACCTATGAGCTCGCCATTTCCGAGAAAAAATTCCTCCAGGTCCGGGGGCGACCGGTTCTGGGTGAGCGCAACCAGTGCCTTGGCGCGGTGGTGAACATCGTGGATATTACGAATATCAAAATAATTGATCGCATGAAATCTGAATTCGTGGCCAAAGTCTCCCACGAACTGCGTTCACCGCTTTCGACCATTCATGAACAGTTGGTTCATGTGCTGGGTGAGATGGTGCAAGAATCTTCCAAGGTCGATCCGCATATCCTCATGCGTGCCAAAGAGAAAACCCATGGGCTGATTTCCCTTATCGGCGATTTGCTAGACCTGTCGCGCATCGAGGCCGGCATGATTGCTCAAGAACCGGTTGCGGTGAAGATCGATGAGTTGTTAAAAGGCATCGTCGATTTTCTCGCTACCAAGGCGGCCGGCAAAAATCAGTCGCTAATGCTGGATTTACCCGAATATGAACTCCCCCCGCTCACGGCGGATCCGCGGGCATTGGAGAGGATTGAGGGCAATCTGATCACCAAGGCCTTGC
>JASFFJ010000519.1:0-5784 GCA_050124355.1 Desulfobacterales bacterium
GGAGCAGGTCAATTTCATGCCCATGAAAAACACGTCAGCGGTTGCAATGGTGCTAGACCCCAGAACGGATGCTAAGAAAGATAGAGAAACCCATTAAAAGAAATCTGCTGACTATATGGGATGAGTGGGGATTCGTTTGTAGTTCGATTAGGGAGAGAGACATAATGAAAAAAAAATGCATCCAGACTAGTTTCTTTTTGCTTATCGGATAAAACTTATGATAGATATCCTCGGCACTTCATAAGAAGGATAAGTAGTTACAAGGAATATATTGGGTATCGATTGGCGCAGCCATCGACAATCGCGTCTTTTGAATATATTGCAGTACCCTTGAGTGTCGTCTGGGGTTATCTTTTTTTTAAGGACATTCTTGAACTTCAATCCATTGCCGGCATGGTTTTAATTGTTGGGAGCGGACTATATATATTTGGGAGCACGAAGGGATTAACAAACAAGTATATGTTAAGCATATTTAAGACGAAAATAAGGAGGTGATGGTATGCGATATTGGAACGGGCCAACGCTGTTAAGGCAAGTCCCCTGGTCCGACTTCTCGCTAAATCCTTTCTTCGGTTATTTTTGTGAGTCAGTGTGAGAATTGCTGATCGGGGAGAACAACCATCATTTTCTCTGGGGGATTTAGGCGTGGATTTAACCCGCCCCAATAGGAGAAAGGTTTCGCAGTGTTCATGTATTCTGTATCGGTGCGCTAGAAGGCTTAGAGATAAAAGAAATGCTAACGAGTCATTGCTGATCAAAAAAATCTAATCGAGCAAATACACTCGAATTCAAATGGTTGTCGTTTGTTGTCGGTTGTCAAAAAACGGCCATAGACTTAGGGGGATCAACAGACTCTTTTAAACCGATTTATTTTGGCATAATCGTTGGAATTATACGCCGACCGTCTTTTCGATAAAGGTTGAAGTCATGGTCCAAAGTAAATACCTGGCTGTTCGGTTCAAGCTCGCTCATCCTGACCAAGCATGCATCGGCCAATGACATCGGAACGGAGCCGTATTTGGCAAGCATTTTTCTAACTGGCTTAATGTTCTCATCCAACCGAAAAGCTATTGAAATGATTTTGCGTTGAATCAACTGCATCACAGAATCACTGCCCATATTGGTGCCGGCCAGCAGAAAACAAGCCTCAGAAACCACTGCTTCGCATGTGAGCATGGGAGGGGCGATCTGATCCCACTGCGCCATAGCCCAATTGTGAAACTTGTCCCTTCGATTTAAGAATGCAACCAAAGGACCTGTGTCCAATATAATGCTCGTTTTCATTGTCCGTATCATTTTAACATGCTGATATTGTGACTTAATTTGTTGAAGACCGGAGGATTTTTAATCCCCTGTCCCCCCGCAACAGCGTTGGACGATGCGACATGATGTACGTAAAAAAATCCGGAAAGTGGCTGTAGGAACTGTGAAGAGATCGATTGAAACCATGTTCTTCATGTGATTTTTCAAGAAAGTTCGCCGTGTCTGGGATAGAAGCGAAGTATGGCGGGAAGGCATCAGGTTGGAAACTGTTCACTCAGAGATTTTGATTCCCAACTAAAATTATTGATAAAGATGTATTTTTAAGAACACGATATACCTCATTTTCATGCACTGTATGCTGAATATAATGGCGTTTTCGAGATCGAATCACTAGAAATGATTGAGGGTGACTTGCCGAACCGTGCCCAAAGAATGGTCAAAGAATGGGCCGAGTTGTATAAAAGTGATTTATCGGAAATGTGGAAAAAGCAAGAATTCAAAAAACTCCCTGGTCTGGAGTAAAGAGTTGTCCATGAAAAAATATCCCAAAATTCTAAATGTTGAATCCGGAAATGGGAAACAACTGTTGGTGACTTTCAAAAACGGGACTAAAAAGATTCATGATTGCTCTCCTTTACTGTAAGATAACAACTTTAAACCTCTTCTTAACGATGCGCTTTATAATTCCGTCCAGGTGGATAAACATGGCTACGGAATTGTTTGGAATGATGAGCTTGATTTGAGTGAATCTGAGTTTTGGATTAACGGCTTACTGGCAGATTAGGGTGATTTAAAGATAAGAGGTTGCTTTTCCGGAGCGGATGAAGCTAAAATTGCGAATAGTGTACTGGCATCAGCTGCAGCTCCACATATTGAAGCATCAATTAAACGCCACTGATAGAAACTACAGATAATTTTAAGGGCCAGAGCTTTAAGGAAAACAAATGGATTCCAATATCAAACAAGAAAAATGTGAGTTTTGCGGTGAATATGTACCGAGTTACAGCACGATTTATGTGGCACCAGAAAAGGAATATCTCTGCTCCTGCCTCACATGTTATAATGAACGAATGGCCGAATACAGTGGTACTGATTTTGAGCATGTCAATTTTGAACCTATCATCTTAAAAGATAATGAGGGAAGGAAACATGAATTCCATTTCACAATACGACATCTTGGTGATCTTGTTGGTATAGACTCATTTGAAATCAAGGATGGCCATCGTGGCGGTTATGAATTTAGTTTGATCGGTGGCATTGATAAAGAAATTTTTGATTTATTTGGGAAACTGTTTGAGCGGATGCGGAGAGGGTTGAACAGAGACCATTTAGAATGGAGTAGTATTACCAATAACTGGCAGATTTCAAAAGGCAATGTTGTCCGAGCCAGAATCGACTCTGACTTGGAAAGTTATGAAGATTATGGACATCCACCGTTAATTGTAATTGATGGCAAAGAAATCAGATGGGATGAATTTGGACGGATGCTGATGACATATGAAGGATTCAATTTTAAATTGGAGATTTTTGATAGATGCGAAGAGATGCCTTGAATACTTTGCTCTATGTGACACAGTTTGCAATTTCTTCACCGAGTCAATTTTATACAGTAACGTGCTGAGGACGACGAGCCGGAATCCCGGTCAGCATTCCGTTTGCGCTGATGTCTTCGTCGATATCGGGCCAATGCACGCCTTGACCGTCCCCGATAAGTTCCCAAGTATTCCGTTGTTCCACGGTTGCGTCCGACAAACGCCATGACCACGCGAGCGGTACGCTGATAACACGGCCGTCAGCCAGATAAGCCGTAATCGTATCCTCGGTAACTTCAATGTGCTTTATGCGGGGTTCAATTACACTAATCACAGTGTTCATGCCAAGCCTCAATGATTTTTTCCGTGTTTGCTTGAATAATCCGGCGAATACGGTTTAATTCCCTACTGGAGAATCCGTGATTTTCACTTAACGCAATAGGCGCAAGCCAAAATTTACATGTCATTTTTTCCCGTCGTACATGGACATGGGTCGGCTCATTGCAATCAAAACTATAAAAGAAAAATCGAAATGGGTCTGAAATATTTTGAACGGTTGGCATCCAACAACCTATTGCCTGTCAATATGTGCCATTCCAATTATTTAAATGATTCTCACTATAGCATAAATTTTCATTGATAGTAAATTTTATCTTTTAAGTATCTGCAGAAGATAATTGAGAGATAGAGTTGGCACGATCATTTCACGCCATTTTTGAATTGTGCCCAAATTGTGCCCGTCAAGGTCAAATATTTCCAAACAGTTCCAAACGAAACCAAAAACGCCGACAGAATTACCTATAGATTCAACATGTTAAAAATACACGAAAATTAGAATTTTAGAATCCTGGTCTACGAATCCGTAGGCCGCAGGTTCAAATCCTGCCTGGCGCACCATGAATTCTAAAGGCTTACAAATTCGGTTTGTAAGCCTTTTTTATGGGGTAGTTTTGGATTCGAGCCACCCGAACAGGATGTTAAATAATGATACAAACAAGATTGGTTTTGATTGGCCGAGCCCGCAAAAAATCAATGGACGCGTTTTGCTATCACAAAACTTGCACAATCCACAAAAACCATGTTTAACCCTTTTTTCCATATAGATAGCGATCATGATGAATAGAGGCATCAGTGGGACCATTCAGATTATCACATAATCCAAACAAAATTTCTATGATATCTAAGAGTTCAAATTATGCACTTTCAAGCTATCAACCTCCCCGCGGCATCAAGCATTCTTTATGACCGCAGGAAATTTCTTTTTTAATGAATTCAATACGTCTTTTACTTTGGACTCATCTTTTTGGGAGTAGGAAACAGTTCGGGCCTGCTTATTTGTATCCAAGGCATAGCCCTCATCCAAAAGTGCGTTTGTAAATGCTTCAAACATTGCCTGATCCGGAAATTCCAGAATCAGATGGACGGTACGCTTGAGAGTAAACCGTCTTTTTTTTCGAGTGCCTGATTTTTTGTCGCTAAATTTACTCTGTACAATATCCTTAGGGGATTTAAAGGCACGGTCAGGATGTTTGATGTAGAAAGGAACCTTTTGAGCCTGCTCCAGGTGCTTAAATAGTTTTTTGGGCTTCCGGACGATATGGACATCCGCCCCAATGGAACTGGCGGCAAATCGACGGACCGTATCCTTATCTACTTTACCTTCCAACAGGCCGAAACCTTGATAAACGACGAAATTATCGGCGTGCCCGGCCCAGACGGCCAGCTCTTTTTTCACATTTTCCGGGATGGCGCGAATACCAAGCTCCTTGAACAGCTCGATGACATTCAGCCCCGTATCCGCAGCATGCTGTTTAATCACCTTCTCTTTAGCCAGTTTCAAGACCGTATGGGTATCTGCATACACAACGTCGCACAGCGTCATAAGCCGATTCAGCTGGCGTACTGGATAGAACAGGGAATCGATATGTATCTCGTAATTGGACAGCAGGGAGATGTCCGCTTCCTTGACGGCCTGGTTCAGGGCGCAAGCGCCCCGGTCGGTAACCCGAAAGGCCTGAAGTTTGCCGATTGATGGAGAAATCGTGTCTTTTTCATCGGCGTAGGCCACATCCACATAGCCCATGGCCAAGGGAATTCCCTCCAAAAAACGTTCTATAAACCGTCCCTCAACCCTTTCAAATCGATTTTTCGAATTCTCCCGAATCCGGGATCTGTTAAAGTGTTCCCCGGGTTTCGATTCATAGAAATTATGATAACGGTCCTTGGTGTATTCGGATTTCTTAAATGGAATTTTTTTAGAAATGAGGAAAAAGGGGTTATGGTTCTTTAGATACGCGATCAGCGAGTCCGTACGATACCAGACCCCGGCCCGGCAGTTTGCTATCAATTCGAGCAGATAGGATCGTACTTTGGGAAAATTGATTTGTTTCACGGTTCCCGTGGCACATCCGAAGCTAGTGAATCTATCCAAGGTACTCAACGGGTGATTGGTAAAAAATTCGCTCAGGCAGGGATCGGTCTCTTCCACCAGCGTCTGTCGCATCTGATCTTCCTGTTCTTGCAGCGATTGGTTCAGATATTGATCATAAGTTTTATCCGAAAAATCGATGTAGTTATCCGGATAGGATTCCGTTGTGCTGGAATAGCCGGCGTATATTCCCTCGGTGGCGTAATCGACGAATCCGAGCTCCAGGTTGAGGCGATCGATGAAGTCAATCCAACGGGCATTGCCATCCTCTCTCACCTCTTGGATGAGTTGAGAATTCGACATCATTTTGGCCAGGCGTGTAAGATGGACTTTAGGCAGTGAGTTATCCCGGTGCGCACGCTTTATTTCATTATTGCGGCAATAGCGTGCAAAGGCATGCAGATCGTTGCGCAAATCGTTGGAGTTGATTACGGTTGTCAGGTTTTTCGGATCTGCTTGTTCCAGCTTTATCTTATTCATCGGCATCTACGTATTTTACGGCATGACCGGATTTAATGACGGCCTTTTGAATTTCGGGCAGCAGGTTTAGCGGAAACGCGA
>JASFFJ010000520.1:0-5782 GCA_050124355.1 Desulfobacterales bacterium
CTAGATCCTTATTTGTAAATTTGTTGTTTTTATGGGATTGGTGTAGCATCTGTCGACAGGTTAATTGCAGCAGACCCGGTGCTCAACGTAAAATTCACGAAGTGCACCAGGGTCTGCCGAAGGCATAGACAGCGGCACTTCCTAAACCAGGCTAAGCAAATAATAGGAGAAACTCTGGGAATCAAGGTTACGCATACCCGCCGATATCCTTATTTTAAGCCACCGATTGCTATTTCCACCCGCCGGTTTTGATTGCGCCCTTCAAGCGTGTCGTTGCTTGCGACCGGGTTGGCGGGGCCATACCAGAATAAAATGACACGATCAGGATCGATCCGGCTTTGCTCCAGGATAAAGTTCTTTACATTTAGTGCCCTTACCCGCGAAAGCTTCAGATTGTACTCTTCAGCACCGGTAATGTCGGTGAACCCCGCAAGCACGGCAAATGTATCGGGATTATCCTCAAGGAATTTTCCAAGCATTTTCAATCTGTCATGACTATCGGGCGGAACCTCTACCCCATCAAATTCAAACGTGACGTCTTTGGTCTTGATACCATCTCAAAAACTATAAGTTTAAAAGTCCTTGCGCTATAACCCTCGAGCGGACCCCCATTTTAAGCAGGTCGAGTATGCAACTTTTATTCAACGGCTTCCGCATTTGGAAATGTCCAGCTTCCGACCAGGACTTCCTTTCTCGGCTGATACAGCCTTACGATGTAATTCCATCCCGGTACGATCGGCAGGAAGTTGGGCTGCTTGGGGTCACCCCCGAAGTGGATGGTAATGCTTCCTTCTTCGTTCTTCTTTGCCGTGATGTTGTTGAAAGAGTAGACGTTGTACTTGTTGACCGGCATCCAGCCTTTGTCGTCGTAAAGGGTCACAGACCAGAAGGCGTCCACCGGCACTTCCTTCACGGTGAGGGTGTAGGCGGTCTTCCCGTCGTTTTTTTCGGGGAACACGTTCACATAGGAAGCAGCCTCTGCCGGCAGTCCACCCCAGCCGAGTGCAGCGCCCAGCATCCAATAGACCGGGTCCAACTCCTCTTTCTTGCCGAACATTCTGGAAGAATCCGTGACTGTAGAGGCGACCACATTGATCGTGTTTCGCATCTGCTCCACCTCCTCCTTCTTCCAATTTGGCACTTCAAACTTCCCTATATTAGCCTGTTCGACGCCGACCGCATCCTGGAGCCGATATGCCGCCTTCATATCTTTCTCATCGTTCGGATCTGCAAAAGTTCGAACGGTCAGTAACACATACCGAGTGCCGACCTTGTCTTCGGTCAGAGTGCCTTTCTTAGGACCGTAGAGCCCCCAAATCGAATGATCCTGACTCACGATCATCAAGGACTGATAGCGCCCCTCGGGATCTGGAAGCGTGATCGTGAGTGGGGATCTCAGGTCAAACACGCCAAATGAGTAAAGCGTGTCCCGGTTGCCCCGAACGGTAACCTGGTTATTCACGTCGTAGGGCTTCCGACTATGGGTGAACTTACCAAAGCAGTTGAGGTTCTCGATGTAGCCTTTCATCTGAAAGTCCGATTCAGCTCGAACGTAGTTGTCGGCGGTGACCTTGGGAGCATCCGCAGCGTGAGCCGGCGCGAAGGCAAAGACTGCAAGCCATGTAATAAACAAGGATTGCAGGGTTCGTTGTAATGTCGATTGCGTCTTCATTCCTGATTTTCCTTTTTATGATATGTTTGCCATTTGGCGTTATTCAGTCCTCAACTATTCCACCAATTCGATCTCACCTGGACGCCAGGTTTTCTCAATCCAGGGTTCGAGCGGCCCGTACATCCGCAACGCGACAAACCAGCCTTTGCCCGGCACGGTTGCGAGCCAGTTGTTCTCATAGCCTTTGGGTGGTTTCGGCGAAAAATAGATGTCGTAAGAGCCGTCCTCGTTTTGCCTGAGGCCTTTTGTCTGGCTGCCGACGGTCGGAAACTTCTGGCTGGTCTGAAGCTGCGAGCGGGTTTGGTTGTCATACATCGTCAGTGCCCAGAAAGCTTTTGCCGGAGGATTTGCGGGAAGATTCAGTTTGTAAACTTTAGAACCATCAAAAGGCATCTTCTTGGAGTCGACATAAGCGATTCCGTAGTCCGAACCCACCCCGGCTTTGCTGACCGCCATGGCAGGTGTCACAGCGGTATAGGGGTAATGGAACATCACGCGAGCGTCTGAATTCATGGTTTTGCCGTCTTTTCCGTTGAAAAAAACATTCTTATCCACCCACCCCATAAGCCAGGCGCTGTCTGTGTCCGGATAGATTCTTATACCCTTCATGGTTCCATCTGTACGAGGGTGCCATACGATTGAACGGGCGGTGGCGTTAGCGATCTTCACTGCATCTGTGAGTATGTTCTTCATGCGTTCACCAGGGCGGAAAGGCTTCCCTTTTTCAATGCCGATCGAGGCAAACAGGCCGCGTGTTTCCGGGTCCAGCATGTCGAGATGTTCTTCCTGAATCCACTCGTTGAGATGATCATAAAACAAGTAGTTATTCGCGTGAATCGTATTGAACGAAACAAATGAACCACTGATGAATTCCATTGCGGGGGGATTGTCTTTTTTCGACAGAGGGTAAATCCGCAGGTTCTCTTTCACATTCTTCGCCGCCGGTTCCAAACCCTTGGCGATCGAGGCACGCATGAAAACCCAGACGTTGTATGTCTTGGCTTGCACAACGAAGTAACCCTCGGGGATCTCGCCCTTATAGTCGGGCGGAAGCACCAGGTATTTTCCGCCTTTTGCCTTGTCGGGGCCGGCCGGTCCAATATCCTGCATGTAACGAAACCACGCATCATTAAAGGCGCCCAGCATGCCCGGCGGCGCTTCGACCACTGTAGCGCCGTCGCGTTTCAGGTTGAGCGTTGGTATGACATACATTGTGGACGTGTTTCCCGTCAGAAAGAGTGACGTGGAATCCATCAGTTTATCCATGATCACCACCTGGTGACACTCCTCAGCGCCCACATCGTGATTGCCATGAATCAGCGCTTGCAATGAAGCGCCAGGCATGCCTTTGAGAAAGGCGTCCACACCGCGCATAGTATCGAGATAGTCATAAACCCTCTCTGCTGTTTCAGGATAAGGTGCTCCATCAAGAAACTTGAGGGTGCCGATGGAAGTCTTAACCTGATTCGGAGTCGAAATCGAATCCAGAACTTCTTTGCTGACTTGCGCGCCAATCGGCAAGCACAAGAAGTGTGCAACGACAAACGTTATGACAATGTTCAGGCAGATTCTGGAGCATGTTTTATTCATTTTTCTCTCTCCTTTTTAGGTCATTCATCCTTTACTTATCTAATTAAAATTTCCAATTCAGGTAGAAATTGATGAAGTTCATTGACGCATTCTCATAAGTACCCGAAACCCTTCCCGCCAAAGGCCCCCGGTTGACGTCTATGTCCAGGTCCCCGCCCCAGAGAAAGGTGTATCCCACACCCAAAGCCAGTTTTTTGGACCAGTCGTAGCGGGCGCCCAGCCCGAAGCGCCACTGCTCACCCAAGGGTAGATCGGGGGTTCGGTCATCATCGTCAACCATAGAGCTGTCATAAGCGATGCCGGCCGTCAAAAGCCAGGGGTCCGCCACGCGGTATTGGGCACCGACGGCAGCATGCCAGGTATCCTTGTAGTTTCGATCGACGGTAAGACTCGAGGTGTCCTCAGAGGCCACGGTGACACCCACCTGGCCGAACTCCGACCAATCCTGCCAACCCAGGTTGCTCATAATTGCCCAACGGTCATTGAGTTCGTGGTAGGCGCTGAGCATAAGGGCCTGAGGCAGGGTAAAGTCAATCTTAATTTCTCCGTCGAGCAGCCCTTTGGCCTGCAGAGCGGCTTCCAGTCCGGGGCCAAGGTTGCTGAAATCGGGCTCGTCTTTGAATTTCAGGTCTCCCTCCGAAAGATATGTCAGGCCGAAACGCGTACCCTTGCGCGGTTCCACCAAAATCCCCAGGTTTGCCTGGTAGGTCCAGTCACTATCCTCAATCTTGAGCTTGCCGTCCGGCTGATTCGGGCTGATGTTGTTTACGGCGACTTTTTGTTCCAGTACGCCGTATAGTGCCACGATTCCGGCACCGACCGACAGCCAGTCCGTCACCCGGTAGGCCAGTGCCGGCTGAACCCCCAGCGCCTGCAATTTGATTTCCTGAACGTAATAGCGTCCCACCCAGTCGTTTTCATACTCCAATCCCAAACCGAAGTAACCAACAGTGCTGACTCCGAATTTAAGCTTCGGCATTAGATTATGGACATAATACAGGCCGCCGGCCGGCAGCCAGGTGCTTGCATCACCGTCAGGGCCGGAGGTGGTGGTGTTGCCGTCCGGGGAAAATTCCGTATGCAGATAAAGCGGTTGGATACCGACCAGCAATTCCGACTTTTCGAGCCGGGTCATCCCCGCCGGATTGGTAAAGACGGTTCCTGCGTCTTGGGCCCGAGCCGCCCAGCCTGCGGCAGCTGCACCCACATCGGGAGTTCCGAGTTCGTACAAATAGAGCCCACCGGCCTGAGCCTGAGGCAGCGCAATTGCCATCACCAGTGACATGGTGGCCAGCATGTTGAGAAATGGGTTCTTCATTTTTCTCTCTCGTGACTGTATTCGATTCTTTTTTTCTCATAACGTGTTTTTATAGATTTCCCCGTCCTTCATGATCATAGTCTGCGCGGGGCGGCCGCTGCAACTGCTTGTCAGCAACTTAAGATGCTTCATCCGAACCTTTCTTCAGTATCTGAATCAGCTCTTTTTCCAGCTCACTGACAAGCTGGGCGTATTCCCTGCAGCGATCAGGGGCAACATCCGTAGAGTTATGGGACCAAAACCGATGGGCATCGAGATAGATCAAATAATCGTTGTAAATATCTCTGAAGGTCTCATCGGCTTTGTATCGTTTTTCGATGTAGCTTCGGATTGCGGAAAAATGATCTGGAATTTTAAGTGCCATGGGCCTCTGTTCCCAGCTTAGTGTGTCCCAGCTTTATTTAAAGCTGACGATAAGGTTGTGAACAACCGTTAGCGTGTTGAATGCTGCACGCCTGCGTTCATGATTATTAAATTATCTTGAAAAATTTGTGAACCTACGTTAGGTTAAACCAGACTTAAACTAGACTTTTTAACCGTTTGTAAATATTCGTCTTTTGCTAACTAATCGTTAGCCAGTGTAATCCCACACCCATAACCCGGTAGGTACGCCATAATGGGCAGTAAGTGCGTGACAGACCCAAAAGCTATCAAGGAACAGCTCCATCGGATTCTGTCCAGCCCTGAATTCGATGCTACAGATCGTCAAAAAAAATTCCTGCGCTTTGTTACCCAAATGTTTCTTGAAGGGCGAGCCGGCGAAATCAAAGGCTACACCGTCGCAACGGAAGTTTTTAAACGCAATACAGACTTTGATCCCAGCACGGACCCCATCGTCAGCGTCGAAGCAAGGCGGCTTCGTCGGTCCCTGGAGCACTTTTATCTGACAACAGGCAGGCGCGATAGGGTGCGAATCACCATTCCCACGGGCGGCTATGTGCCGTCTTTTCTTTTTCAGATCGGGGCGGATTCGAGCAGTTCATCACCGGAAGCCGAACCCAATAATAATGGGCGGGTCGATCCTTGGCCGTCAGTGCTTATCCGGCCGTTCCAAAATTTTTCTGAAGGTACGGGACCCAAGTATGTGGCGGAGGGATGTACGACGGAATTGGCCATCGAACTGTCCCGTTATCAGGATATTCGAGTGCTCATGAAACCTTGGGATCCAGGAGGGCAGTCCATCGAGGAACCCACGGCGCGGT
>JASFFJ010000521.1:0-5768 GCA_050124355.1 Desulfobacterales bacterium
TTGGGACTCCATGTTTTCTTTTACCGGAATGTGCGTAAGCTGTGCATTTCTTGACGAAACATATTTGTCACTAAAACATAAAGATAAATTTCAGCAAACAGTTATGCTTTCTGTCTTTATGGTTATAACTCCGGTATGACCGCGACGAGGGCCCTTTACAGAAAAAATGGGGCATTACGTATGGAAGAAAATGAAAAAAAAACCTACCGGTGCGGGAAATAGCAGCAGTGCTTACGGAAATTGCAAGGGTGGTCAAACCGACCGGCATCCTTGGGGTAATGAAATTTAAGAAAATAGACGGTCCCCCAGGACCGCCTATACATATCAGATTGTCACCCACAGAGGTTGCAGACAGGCTCGGCCCATACGGTTTCGAGAAATATTCAATTGGCAATCTTCAATATTCAATATTTTCTGCTCAGGGCGTGATCAGTTCCATATCCCTGACAACACCGAAGTGGCGAAATCTGCCCTCTTTCACAATCTGAACCTGAACTTCCTTGACGACCTCGCCGATCTCATTAAACCCTTTGATCTGGCCGGTCAGGGCGTTGTAGTTTTTGGTGGCAGCAATGGCATCCCGGATGGCTTTGCCTTCCGTGCTGTTCGCTCGTTTAATGGCTTCGCAAATGATCATGAAGGCATCGTAGGCAGAAGCGCCCACCATATCCGGCTGAATTTCATAACGGGCCTCATATTCCTTGAGAAACGCCTGCACTTCAGGCCGGGGATCGTCGCGGTTTAAATTGGTAACGATAATAAATCCTTCGGCGGATTTTCCAGCGATTTCGAGGGTCTTGGGCGAGTCCGCGCCCTCTTCACCGAGGATCTGGGTTTCAATCCCCATCTCACGGGCTTGTTTGATGATCGGCGCTGTCTGAAAATAATAACCGCTGGCAAAGATCAGATCCGGTGCGAGCTCTTTGATTTTCGAAAGATAGGGTTTAAAATCTTTTTCTTTCATTGGATAGGTTTGGGCATAGACGATTTCCACTCCTTTGGTCCGATCACTAATATAAGACTCGAATCCCACCGCCAGGGTACGGCCAAAATCATTGTCGCTGGTCAACAGCGCAATTCGTTTGGCTTTCAGCATTTCAACGGCCACATAACCGGCGGATTTACCTTCAACCATGCCCAGAAAACCATTGCGAAAACAAAAATCACCAGCTTTGGTGATGTCCGGATGAACCGCATAGGCCGCCACAAGGGGAACTTCTTCATCCTGGAAAATCGGTGCTGACGCGCGGCTGGGGGTGCTATAAGAGCCGGCCACAACGCCCACCACCTGATCCTGCTGAATGAGTTTGCGAGCCACTGCGACGGCTTCTTTGCCATCGGCCCGGTCGTCATAAGCGATCAGCTCAACCTTTTTACCGAGTATGCCGCCTTCATTGTTGATCCTTTCCACGGCCAGTTTAACGGAATTATGCACACTGGCGCCATCGGCCGCGGCAGGCCCGGTCAGGGGTGCCATCAGCCCAATTTTGATGGTTTCGGCGCCGATGGCACTTACAGTAAAAAATAACACGAGTACGGTAGCAAGCAATAGTTTGGTGATTTTCATCTTTAACCCTCCTTACAGGTTCGTTGAGTGGTGGCATAGTTAATTGGTTGATTCGTTGAATGGTTAAATAGTTAAGCAATTTTTCGAAATTTCTACAACCTTTTGGAAATATGTTGTTTGATATGAAACCTTCATTTTCCTACAACATGTTGTCAGATAAAGCCCGATAAGGGCCTATTGAACCTATCAACTAATCAACCATTCAACTAAAAGTACTTTATCATCTAGTGCCCCAAATAGACTTCCTTAACCACAGGATCTTCGAGCAAATCGTCCGCTTGACCCTCATGAACACATTTGCCGGTTTCCAGCACATAGGCGCGGTGTGAAATTTCAAGAGAGGCCATTGCGTTTTGTTCGACCAGCAGAATGGTTAAACCATGTTTCCGGTTGAGCTGCCTGAGAACGTCGAAAACTCGGTCAACCAGCTTTGGCATAAGTCCCATTGAAACTTCGTCGACCAACAGCAATTTGGGGTTCGAGATCAATGCACGGGCAATCGCCAATTGCTGTTGTTCTCCGCCGGACAGTGTATCTGCCGGCTGATCATTTCTTTCTTTTAAAATTGAGAATAGATCATATAGCCATGTGATTTGAACGTCAACATTAATGGTTTTATGCAGGCGATAAACACCGGTCATCAGATTTTCATAAACCGTTAGACGGGGAAAGACCCTCGCCCGTTCGGGAACCATCCGGATCCCGGCCCTGGCCCGTTGAAACGTCGCCAGAGACGTTATTTCTTTGTTATTGAAATGTATTTTCCCGTTATTGAGGGGAACAATTCCCATAATACCATTTAAAATGGAGGTTTTGCCGGCACCGTTGGCCCCGATAATGGAAACCAACTCTCCTTTTTCAAGATAGAAATTTACCCCACTGACAGCGCGAATATCGCCGTAAGCGATGTGAAGATCCCGAGCATCAAGCAGCATCTCCAGTCCTCCAGGGAAACGTCAAATTTGAAAATAACATAGTAAGATTAAAGTAATTCACTACCACTTCATACGCCTAAAATTCCAAATCTCAATACCCAAATTCCAAATAATATTCAAATTCGAAAGTCCAATGACCCAAACATTCTGTCAACTTATCTGTTGTTTGATAGCCGTTGTGTCTTTTTTGGATTTTGAGTTTTGGGCATTGGCATTTGTTTGAGATTTGATCTTTGGAACTTGTAATTTCCAAGATTTTTACTTGTAAAATATATTCGTAATTCGAATTAGTTATCTGTTTATATGGTGTGAACCGGATCCGCACCTTTGTGGCCCAAATAAGCCTTGATGACCTGCTCGTCTTGCTGGATAACGCCTGGTGGACCTTCCGCAATTTTACGACCATGATCCACTACCACCAGCCGGTCGCACAGTCCCATGGCGACCCGCATGTTGTGTTCGATCAGCAGCACCGTAATTCCATCATCGCGGATACCTCTGATGAGGGTCTCCAGGTTTGTAATTTCTTCATGGCGCAGACCGGAAAACGATTCATCCAGCAGCAGAAGCCTGGTTCCGACGGTCAGCGCCCTGGCTATTTCCAGCCTGCGCAGGTTTCCCAGGGGCAGGAGCCCGGCCTTGCGATGTGCCAGATCCTCCAGGCCGACCCGATCCAGTATTTTTAATCCTTTTTGCCCTTCCGATTTTGATTTCCAGGAAGACCAGATTTTTGAAAATTTATGATATCGGGCGATGCCGCGGGCAACCAAAACATTTTCAAGCACGCTCAGCGAGGCAAAGGGTTTTACGATCTGAAATGTGCGCCCGACACCCAGTTCGGCAACCCTGTGCGGTGCCGTACCATCCGTGCGCTGGCCGTCAAACACAATTTTACCGGAACTTGGGCCGTACACACCTGAGATCAGGTTGAAGCAAACAGTTTTGCCGGCACCGTTGGGTCCGATAAGTCCGAGAATTTCACCGGTCTTGACTTCAAAATTTACCTGATCCAGCGCTTTCAGGCCGCCAAAATGTTTGGAAACTTCCTTGACTGCCAACAAGGTTTCATTCATTTTTTCTCTATACGTTGTCCTGTTGTTTAGTGCCACGATTCGCAATTACAGTCACGTACAATTATTGACCAGTTCAAGTTGATTGCTCACTCAGCACTAAGTCCTGAGTGAGTAAATACGTTATCGTATTTACGAATCGATGGACTTATGCAACGTTCGGGTAAACGTTCGACGTACCATACTGCCCTCTCCCAGCAGGCCGCCCGGCTGAAATCGTATCATTAGAAGCAGAAGCAGCATGTAAAACAGATAACGATAATCCACCAGAGGCCGAAACACTTCCGGCAATGCACCCAGAATCAAGGCACCGAGGACCGGTCCCCAGAGCGTCCCCATGCCGCCCAATACCACCATGCTGAGTAACAGAATTGAAACTGGAAACGAAAAATCGCCAGCACTGATAAACCGGATATAATGGGCATATAGCGCACCGCCCAGTCCGGCGATGGCGGTGCCGATGACAAAGGCCAGTAGCTTGAAGCGCACGGGCGAAATCCCCATACTCGCAGCGGCGGATTCTTCTTCCCGCAGGGCAAAACAGGCCAATCCTGCCCAGCTGCGGGTAAACCACCAGCAGAAAATCAATACCAGCAAGAGGAAAAACAAACAAAGATAAAAAAAACCAAGACCTTTAAGTTTGACACCGAACAGCATGATGCGGGGGATCCCGCCGATTCCCAATGCGCCGCCGAAAAAAGGGATATAGAGAAAAATGGCTTCGACGATGAAATTGATCCCGATGGTCGTTATGGCCAGGAAGTCATCCCTTACCCGCAGACTGGGAAGTCCGAGCAATAGACCGATAAAGGCCGTGATGGCGATGACCATTGGTAGGGCCGCCCAAAACGAAAGGCCGGCTTTGGTGGCCAGTAGGGCGGCACTGTATGCACCGATGCCAAAGAAAGCGGCATGGCCCAGGGAAATCTGCCCGGCAAACCCCACGATCACATTCAGCCCGCAGACGACGATGGCGTAGATGGTGATTATGGTTGCGATGGTGATAACATAGGCGTTCATAATATTTACCTTGACCCCAACAATCCTTCCGAACGCCACATGAGGACGCCGATCATGGCGATAAATGCCAGGGCGTCTCGGGGCAGCGGAATATCGGCATATCCGATAAGCAGGGTTTCGGCCACACCGAGCAGCAACGACGCAATCACCGCTCCCGGAACCGATCCCAGCCCGCCGACGACAATAACGGCCAAGGATTTGTAAGCCGGAACTGCACCCATGGTCGGGTACACCTGGTTGTAATAAATGCCGACCAGAATTCCCGCGATGGCCGCAATTGCGGATCCGATAACGAATGTTATGCTGACGATCAGGTGGCTGTTGATCCCCATGGCATCTGCAATCGGGATATCCTGGGAGGTGGCCCGCATGGCCAGACCCAACTCTGTCCTGCTGGTAATATACCAGAGCAACATCAACACCAGGGCGGTGATGCAATATACGGCCACCAACGTCGATGACAGGGTGATGCCGCCGAGCTGGATTTGTGGAAACGGGAGGGTGGCTGGAAAGGTCAAGATGTGGGGGCCGGCAATCAAGCGGCACAGCTCCTCGATAGCCAGCATCACGGCAATGCTGCCGATCAATGGGACATAGGGCGGGTATTTCATCAAGGGGTAATACACAAACCGCTCGATGGCCACGCCCAGCATTGCGCAAAAGGCCATACTGCCGATGACCCCGACCACCAGACTTCCACTCAGCTTGACAATAATAAGACCGACGTAGGCACCGGTGGTATAGATTCCGGCATGGGCAACATGAAGGATTCGTAGTATCCCGTAAACCAGGGCCAGCCCCAGAGTAATCAGGGCATAGATGGATCCCATGGCGATGCCGTTTAACAGTTGTTCGAAGAAAAGCTGCATGGGGAGGTCTTTTTCGCCAAATTAGCATTGCTCGGCAGGGTTGCAATTAAATTGGGCATCTCATGTCCGCCATTCCGTCATTTCCACGAAGGCGGGAATCCAGAAATCGTATGACCTTTTTTGGATTCCGGCACTCCGCTCCGCTGCGGCCGGAATGACGAGTTTAGTTGCCGGGCTGATAATCGTCTGTTGTCATATTTTCAGGCTGGCAAGTATCGCCTGTTCCTTGGATTTTGCCTGCTGTTCCAGATCATTAATTTTTCTGGTCAATTCTTTTACAAACTCATCATCTTCGATGGAAACCAAA
>JASFFJ010000522.1:0-5751 GCA_050124355.1 Desulfobacterales bacterium
CACGAATCTTTCTGTCCGTGACACCGTTTCCGGTAAAATATTCTGTGCGCAGGTGGGCAAAGGTGTGATCCGATGCAATAAAATTGCCTCCCGGCCCGACCTCATCAATGGCTTCCAGGGCCAGGTGTTCGGCGTCCACGTCAATACCTTGCAGGACCTTGCAGCACATGCCGATGATCTCGTCATCGATAACATATTGTTCATAGGCCACCGTCAGCATGGATTCCAGCATGCCGGCCGCATGGTGAATAAAGTTAGAGCCGCCCATGGCCGCCAGCAGCACGGTTGAGGCCTTTTCCCAGCCGGCTTGCACGTCGGGAATTTTCGAATCGGCCAGTCCGGCGGAGTTGTAATTGGGCACTTTGATGTGATGTGCCAGCTGATGAATGGCGGCATTCATCATACCGCATTCGACCGCACCGCCCAGATACCCGAAATTGTTGAGATTTGCCATGCCGGGGATTCCGCCGTATAAGATCGGTGCGCCGGGGCGAGTTAACTGGCAAACGGCAATTCCGGCAAGCTGTTCGGCATGGAGCTGAGCCAGCGTGCCGGCCATGGTCAGCGGGGACGTCGAGCCAGCCATGGGCGCACTGGAGAGCGCCACCGGAATTTGATTTCTGACTGCCTCCTGCATGATCGAGGTCGATTGGGTACAAAGCTTCAAGGGGCTGATGGCAAAGGAGGTAATGATCGAAATAAAAGGTTTATCCTTTAATTTTGCCATATCGCCGGCAACCATCGCAGCGATGTCCAACGCTTTGTGGAATCCTGCCACATCATTGACGCCGGCCATGACATGCTTGCCGGTTGCCTTTAAACAGGTATAAAAGGTATTGGCGTCGTATTCGTTTTCGGGGATATCGGTCGGTATGCAAGGCCGCAGAAAGAAGTGGATATTATCCAGCGCATCCACCAATCTTCCAATTTGATACATATCGTTCAGGGTGGTGGGTCGTGCCCGGCCACTTTCAAGATCGAGTATTTTGATGGCCGCCCCGCCGGTCCCGAGGTAAACGCGGTGCTGGGTGAGGTCCAGGTCGTTTTTTCCATCACGGCTGAACAAAACGACACGCTCGGGTGCCTTGTCCGCCTGGGTCACAACCAGGTCTTTGGGAAAATAAACCCGGGCTCGCTCTCTGTCCACCCTGGCCCCCTGTGCTTCCAGCAAATCAATGGTTGCTTCCAGGCCGGACTCATACGACATACCGGTATTCTCTAAAATGGTCAGCGACGCCCGGTGAATGGTTTCGATATCTGCGGGGGATAGGGGCTGGTACACCCCGCCTGTAAGTCCTTTTAACGCCATGATTGACTCCTTTTCTTGACAGAATCCAGATGATTCATATACAACACATGAAATTTTGTAAGGCAATAGGAATCTTTCGTCATGCCGGACTTGTTCCGGCATCCAGGCTGTTTTCCTGGATTCTGGCGTTCGCCAGAATGACGTTGATTCAGGTATTTAATCGCCGGAGTAATAACAAACCCTGAAATTTTATTTTGTGCTTTTTGTGCCTTTTTGCGGCTATATCATCTTTTAGAACTAAGTGAACTCTAACGCTACTGCATGGGGCGAAATCATGCTACTGGGGTTACACACATACAGCTTTTATCTTCATGGCATCGGTCAGGCCTGGGCTGATTTCAAACTGCCCTGGCCCCGGCAGATGAGCACATTTGAACTCTTTGAGGAAGCGGTTCGTTTGGGTCTCGACGGACTTCATCTGGATGACGGCGTGCTTGAAAACCTGGAGGTGTCTTATCTGAAAGAAGTCAAAGCCGCCGCCAAAGTACAGGGACTTTACCTTGAATACAATTTTTCCATGGATATGGGCGGCATGGGCATCGGAATTCAGCATGACCTCGACGAGGCCATCGCGACTGCCGAAAACCTGGGAGCGGATATCGTCAAAGTCAGTATGGATATGAAGCGCCCACGCCCGGTCTCCGCCAGTCGCTTCCATCCGCAAGTCATGGCCCAAATGAAATCTTTTGCCTCACAGTTAAAGGCCGCGGCACCGAAAGCGGACGCCGCCGGCATCAGAATCGCGGTGGAAAACCACTGCGACAGCTTCTCCGAAGAAATTCTGTGGTTGTTGGATCGGGTCAACAGTCCGGTGGTTGGTGCCTGCATTGACACCGTCAATGCCTTGATGGTCATGGAAGATCCCATGCAGGCCATTGAAAACCTGGCCCCGCGGGCTTTTACGAATCATTTCAGAGATGACCGTATCGAGTTTCAAAGATACGGGTTCAAGCTTACGGGGGCGGCCGTGGGAGAAGGCGACATCGACATGAAACGCGCCTATGAGATTATTAAAACAGCGTCCGCCATGCGTCGTATCAACATCGAGACTGAAATGGAAATACCAATGGATAACATGCAGGAAGCTCTGCGAATGGAAAAGGAGACCATTGAACGCAGTATCCGCTATTGCCGAGACGTTCTGGGGATAAAGAAAGAAGATCCAGAATAGAAAACCGAGATTTATTGACTTTACTGGGTTATTAAACAATAATTCATACTGCACGAGAACAAGCTTGGGTCAGTATGGATTCAAAACAGGAAAAAGGTGAAATGATTCGAAAAATTGTAAAAAAATCTAGGATGGATAATTTTTCCTCAATTAGAGAGGACCTGGCCTATTGGTTAAGTAGACCGCCTGAGGAACGCGTTGCAACAGTAGACTATTTACGAAAGCAATACCATGGAAATACAGCAAGACTTCAAAGATTTGCTCGAGTTATTCAACGCCCACAAGGTTGAATTTATTATTGTCGGAGGCTACGCCCTGGCTTTTCACGGAGCCCCGCGTTATACCGGTGACATTGACATTTTTGTCAAGCCGGATGATGAAAATGCCGCACGTATCATTTCAGCTTTAGAGGATTTTGGTTTCGGCTCCGTTGGCCTGGCTGAAGAGGATTTTGAGAGACCGGGACAAGTCGTTCAGCTTGGAGTGCCCCCCGTCAGAATTGACATCATTACATCAATAAGCGGAGTATCATGGAATGAAGCTTTCTCCCATCGGGCCCAGGGAAAATACGGCGATATTCAAGTTTACTATATTGGACACGATCAATTTATTATGAACAAGAGGGCGATGGGAAGAAAAAAAGATCTTGCCGACCTGGAAGCTTTGGGTGCGGAATAGCCACATACCGGCCTCGACCGATCCAAAAATGAACAAAAAGGGAATAAATCATGAACTATGAACATCTTCTGGTAGAAATTGGCGACGACTTTGTCGGCGAAATAACACTGAATCGCCCCGAACAACTCAATGCCTTCAACACCCCCCTGGCCGGGGAACTCGTCCAGGCGCTCAAAGAATTTGATGCCCAGGCAACCGTGAGGGTCATTCTCCTCAAAGGGGCGGGCAAGGCATTTTGCGCCGGCATCGACGTCAACGAACTGGCCGGCAAAACCGCCATGGAGTACAAGGCCTGGGTCGAACATATGGAGAAACCGCTGATTACCATCAGCCGCATGAGCAAACCCGTGATTGCCCAGGTGCAGGGCGTGGCCGCCGCAAACGGAGCCGGCCTGGTGGCGGCCGCCGATCTGGCGATTGCCGCGGAGAACACACGCTTTGGCTTAACGGCCATTAACGTCGGGCTCAACTGCGTCGGTCCGGTGGTGCCGGTTTCTCGTTCGATCGGCAGAAAACGTGCCCTTGAATTGCTGTTCTACGGTGATTTGATAAAAGCCCCGGAAGCCCTGAATATGGGGCTGTTAAACCGGGTCGTACCCAAAGACGATTTGGCGGAGGAAGCCCGTAAATGGGCAGCACTATTGGCCCGCAAAAGCCCAATCGCCACTCAAATCAGCAAAAAAGCGTTTTATGCGGCCGCCGATCTGGATTACTACAAGGCATTCGAATACATGAACGAAGCCTTTGCCCGCCTTTGCACCACCGAAGACGCCAAGGAGGGCGTCGCCGCCTTTTTCGAAAAGCGCAACCCGGAATGGAAGCTGAGGTAGAGTTTCGTATACGGGATCAACTAAAAATTGATGGTTTCGTAGAAAGTGCTCGATTTGTGTACCGGTCCCGGATCAAGTCCGGGATGACGGATCCGGTATCCAGAACCAATCGAATTTACTGGATTCCGGCTACCGGATCGAGTCCGGCACAAGCTTCGCCGGAATGACGCAAGAACGTCAAAATTTACATTTTACGAGTTTGTCAATATTCGACGTTTAATATAGCTACTATTCGGCCAGATGGTATCTCATAAGAAGTTTCATATGAGGCGTTTATGGCTGTATACCGATTGGGGCTTAGTTCTAACACCGGCCACGGCATATTCGTAGGTTGGGTTGAGCACCCCTTCGACTTTTGTTGGGTTTCGTTCCTCTACCCAACCTACTTGTCTGCCATTTTTGTGCTATCAGCCAAACCCAACAAAATGGTCGAAGACAGAATCATTCCCACTGCTTGGAATAGCACCTGCAGGCTTATCCGCCTCAGGAAGTGAGCTTCTCCACCCTGCAAGCTGTTAACTTAAAGGGTGCAATCTTGGAGTGGGGGTCCAGTTCATCGCGGGTGAGTTTATTCACGGGCGATTCGCCATAGTGAAACGGCATAAAGAGCTCGCCGGGCAGGACGTCATGGCTGGGTCTCAGCCATGTCTCAATCTCTCCCTGCCGGGAGACGACCTTTACACGCGCACTTTTTTTTAGACCCAACCTGGCCGCATCATCCGGGTGCATCAGCAGGTAGGACTGGTTGGCAAAATCCGTCAGCGCTTTATTACGCCTGGACATGGTGGATGTATGGTATTGGTAGAGAATTCTACCCGTATTCAACAGAAATGGATAGTCGGTATTTGTCTTTTCGGTTTGCGCAACGTAATCGACCGGGTGTAAGAGGGCCCTGCCGCCGGGCGTGTTAAATCTATCCAGAAACAGGGTGCTGGTTCCCGGATGATCCTTGGTCGGGCACGGCCACTGGAGACCTTCCCGTTCAATTCTGTCGTAGGTAATTCCAGCCATCATCGGTGTCACCGCGGCAATCTCACCAAAAATATCCGACTCATCCCGGTAGGGTTTCATGGGAAAGCCCATCCGCCGGGCGACCTGCCATATAATCTCCCAGTCTTGCCGGGCGCATCCGGGAGGATCCACGGCCTTTCTCACACGGCTCACCCGTCGGTCGCTGTTGACAAAGGTGCCGTTTTTTTCTGCAAAAGAAACACCCGGCAGGATGACATCGGCGTAAGCTGTGGTTTCCGTCGGAAAAATATCCTGCACCACTAAAAATTCCATTCTCTCAAGGGCTTCTTGGGTGTGATTCTGGTTGGGGTCGGTCAGCACCGGATTTTCACCCATGATATACATGCCTTTGATCTTTCCGGCGTGGGCCGCCTGCATGATTTCGACCGTGGTCAGCCCGATCCTGGCAGACAGTGATTCAAACGGAAAATTCCAGACCGCTGCAACGTTTTGTCGATTTTCGTCGTCGGTGACCGGGATATATCCGGGATAGATAAGCGGTGAACACCCCACATCCGACGCACCCTGGACGTTATTTTGCCCCCGTGGCGGATTTAAGCCGCAGCCGATGTTGCCGATGTTGCCGGTGACCAGGCACATATTTATCAGGGAAAATACGCTGTCGGTGCCGGTGACTTGCTGGCTGATCCCCATGCCGGTGGCGATTAGTGCCCGATTCGCCTTTGCGTAAAATCTGGCGGCCGCCAGGAGCCTGTCCGGTGCAACCCCGGTGATGTCGGCGACTTTTTCAA
>JASFFJ010000523.1:0-5748 GCA_050124355.1 Desulfobacterales bacterium
CTTCCCCGCAGCTTGCTGCGATAAAAGTGAATTAAATCCTAAAGACATGATACTCCGCGGCTTGCCGCGGAGAGATTTCATTCAGCAGCGTTCACAGGACCAGCCATCCCTGACCTCCCCTCAGGCCTGCAGGCCTGAGGGCTGGAAGCGGGCTAGTAACCTATGCCTCGGAGAGTGAGACGTATGAGATCATATCACACCCCCATCACTTTTTAATTTATCTCTCCACCTTCAATATTGTTTATAATACCTATCAGCCGGTATCCTGTTTTTACCCACAGATTCCGGCGTGGGTAAAACACTAGAACTCAGACCACATCGGGCAAGCCTCAATGTAAACCTGTTTGATACCCGTTATCATTTTGACAGTAGGGCCATCATTTTAGGATATCTAAAAAAACAAAAATATATCAACTTGTTGATATGAAATAGCTTTCGAACAAGGTCGGGAATTCCTAGTTCAATGGCATGTTTTTTGCTCGAGTAAGTCTTCGCCGGATTCGAACCGATTCATCCCCCAAAAATATTCGCACTGTAGACCAAAATCTGAATTTCAAATGAAAAGGTTCTCTTCACATTTTGAACCCAACGGTTACTGGATTGGATTAATTCTAGAGTGTCGACCAAGGTTTTAATATCAGCAAGCCGCATTGCGAACTTAGATAATATTATCTCAGAATTTACGAGCAATATTCACCGATAAAATAGGGAGAAACCATGACAAAACAACATACCCTTTCAAGACGGCGTTTCCTTAAGAGGTTAGGCACTATGGGATTGGCTGCAGGAATCGGTCCCGCCATCATTATTCCAGGCCGGGCGCATGCTAATCAAAAAACCTTAAAAATTCTGCAGTGGCACCACTTTATTCCTGAATTTGATAGATGGTTTAACGAGGTTTATGTCAAGGAGTGGGGTGAAAAAAACAACACCCGGGTTATTGTGGATAACGTCGGTATGACAAGTTTGCATAGTCGTGCTGCAGCCGAGATATCAGCCCAAAGAGGACATGATATTTTTTTCTTCCTAAGCCCACCTGCCAAGTATGAAGATCATGTGATTGATCACCGCGAAATTCACGAGGAATGTGAGAAAAAATATGGCAGGCCTCTCGATATCGCAAAAAAAAGCACCTATAACGTTAAAACCCGGAAGTATTATGGCTTTTCGGATAGCTACGTACCTGATCCGGTCAATTACCGTAAAGATTTATGGGATGACATCGGGATGCATCCGGATTCCTGGGACGATATCCGCGTTGGCGGAAGAAAAATCAAAGAAAAGCACGGCATTCCCATCGGCATTGGTTTGGCAAACGAGCTCGACACAAACATGGTCTTACGTTCGATCATGGCCTCTTTTGGTGCCTCGGTTCAAGATCCTGACGGCCGTCTGATCCTTAAATCCAAACAAACCCTGACGGCCATGAAATTTGTCAAAGCCCTTTATCAGGAAACCATGACGGATGAAGTTTTTACCTGGGATGCATCGTCAAACAATCGCATGATGCTGGCAGGTCGGGGATCGCTTACGGCCAATGCCATCTCGATCACCCGCGCCGGGGAAAATCAAAAGATTCCCCTTGCAGACCGAATCTGGCTGGCAAAGGCAGCCCAAGGGCCTGAGCGCCGAGTCGGGGTAAACCACCTGGTGGATGCCTATGTCATTTGGAAATTTGCTGAGAATATTGAAGGTGCTAAGAAATTTCTGGTAGACTACGTTGCTCAGTCTCGTGCCGTATTTCAAAAGAGTCAGTTTTATAATTTTCCGTCCTATCCCAAAACTGTACCCGATATCAACAAGCTCATCAGCCATGATGCCCAGGCATCGCCTCCTAACAAATATGAGGTCTTCAAGGATGTGTCAGATTGGACAGTGAATGTGGGATTTCCGGGTCATGCGAATGCCGCCATCGATGAGGTTTTTGGGAAGTGGGTCCTACCCAAAATGTTTGCCCGGGCAGCATCAGGCAAATTGACCTTGGAGGACGCCCTTAATCAAGGTCATATAGAAGCAAAACAGATTTATGATACATGGCGAGCCGCAGGAAAAATTTAAGTACCGGAAAAAGAAGATTTTCAGAAAATATAGACTCTAGCGTGACCAACACTGGGGTATTCTGCCAGAGTATTGAAAGGTTAAAATATCATGAAATGGATGACATCGGTTTCCCTGATAAGCCTGGGGATATTGCTTGCCTCATTGGCTTTTGGAGAGCAGCAAAAGAAAAAAATCTTCGTGGTCAGCAGTTATCACAAGAGCTATCTTTGGTCTCAATCGACTCAGAGAGGCTTGACGGATGCCATGCTCAATTACGGGTACCTGGACAATATCAAACAAGCCGAATATTTTACGAAAAATGATTATGTTGAGAATTCAAAAGTCTCAATTAAAAAGGCCTGGATGGATACGAAACGAAAGAATAGCTCCAACGAGATTGCCAAGACAACGGCTCGCATTATGCAGTCGATTGATGCGTTTAAACCTGACCTGGTTTTACTTGGAGACGACAATGCTGCAAATTATATCGGCAATCAGTTGTTAGACACCTCAATACCGGTAGTTTTTTGGGGCATCAACGGATTGCCTCTAAAATATGGGCTGGTAGAAAGCATGGACAGTCCCGGGCACAATGTTACGGGCGTCTGGCAAGCAGGGTATCCTAAGGAAAGTTTGGAACTTTTAAAGAGATTGAAGCCAGAAGCGGAAACCTTTGCTATTCTTGCCTGCGATTCGGAGACGTCAAGACCCCGTGTAAAACAAATTAAGTACCTTGCAGGCAAAGACAAATTGCCGCTCAAATTGGTGGATGTGGTCGTAACCAACTCTTTTTCTACATTTCAATCCAGAGTACTTGAACTGATTCCAAAAGTGGATGCATTTTTTGTTCTCAACCATGATACCTTCATTGATGACGAGGGCAACCATGTGGATATGCTTGAAGTGGGAAAATGGTATCTGGAAAACGTGAATAAACCTGAAGCCGCCCCTGAACCTCAATTTGTCAGAGAGGGAATGTTGGCCACGGCAAGTGATTCAGGCTATAACCAAAGCTATAAAGCCTTTGAGATGGCCTATGATATCCTGGAACAAGGATTGAATCCAAGCCGTATGAGAACCGTCATTCCCCCCAAGGGTCCCCTGATGGTCAATAGCGTCCGTGCCAAAATGCTTGGGATTTCCTTGGCAGATAAAATGGACAGCATTGATGAAATTGTCGAAGAATCAATTGCTTTGAAAAGATAACGTTACGCTATGGTATCGAAAAACAAAAAAGGGATTTCGATTTTTGTCAGAATATTGATTGTTTTTTTATGCGTAAATGTTGCTACAAGCGGCATTTTATTGGCAGTTGCCTTTGCATTTCACCGTAGAGCGATAGAAAAGCGGACCAAGGAAACCATCACTCAGCAACTCGAAATCATCTATGAGAATTTTGAAAATGACTATCGACGTGATTTGAAAAGAACTCTAGAAACATTAGTGTCTTCCTCGCTGCTGGACGATTATTTGACGGTGTCAGAGTTTAAGAAAAAAATTCTGAGTAAAAAGATAGAACTGATGTTTTTACAAAATATAAAAACCGATAAAACATACCACAATATACGGTTTGTCGATGCAGAGGGGAATGTAAATATCAGCGTGACGGGCAAGTTGCGCGATAAAAAAACAGTCAACTTAACGCAAGTAAACCTCACATCTCTCTCATCCGTATCGCCCTCCTTAGAAGCCAGCGTAAATTTATTTCAAACCCTTGAATCAATTCCTTTACTGCTTTCCGGCGGTTACTTGGAGTGGTTCACGCCACCAAGAGAAATTCAGTTAGAAGGCCCTTTTTTGGATGAAAAAGGAACACTTTCTTTACTTGCAGGGATTTCCAAACTAGACTTGGATGTCGGCGCCTTTGGCGGCGTCATCATGATTCAACAAAAGCTGGACAATTTCTTTGCCGGGCTACGCGATGTGAAATTCTTCGATGAAAATCTTATTTGGGTTTTCGACGCCAAAGAGCATTTATTGCAAAGTCCTGAGAAAGAAGAAGTCCGATTGGAACCCTCTCAACACCTATTGGACGCTTTTCAGGGTACACCCAAACTAATCGACGTCAATGAGGGCCTGGTCGCTTATCAAGATTTTTCAATTATTCCGGGAAAGCCATTTGTCAGAGTGGCAGTCAGCATACCGGCCTCACTTTTACTAAAGGATTTTTCCTATGCGGTTCATTTCTTTACCATAGTCCTGGTTAGCTCTCTGGCCATGGTACTGTTGGTTGCCTTGTATGTATCCCGTTATCTTTCAAAACCGATTGTAGAACTCGCACACACAGCAAAACATTTGGCAGAAGAGGATCTGGATTCAAAGGTCGAGATAGAAACGACCGGTGAAGTCCAAATGCTCGTCGAAAGTTTCAATCAGATGGTAATGGATTTAAGAAAAGAGAGGACTGAGTTATCAAAATCACGCCGTGTCGCTGAAGAAGCTAATCAAGCAAAGAGCGAGTTTCTGGCCAACATGAGCCATGAGTTACGAACACCTCTGAACCATATCATTGGCTTTACCGAGCTGATGCTGGATAAGTCCCTTGGCGAGTTGTCTCCCGTACAAGAAGAATATCTCGGTGATGTCCATAACAGCAGCAGACACCTGCTTTCCTTGATTAACGATATTCTTGACCTGTCCAAAGTAGAAGCTGGAAAATTGGAATACGAGTCGACCGAGGTTCAGATCAGAGACATTCTGACAAACAGTCTTATTATGATCAAAGAAAAAGCTCTGAAGCATGGTATCAAATTAGAAACCGAACTTGACGGGATCCCGGAGATTATTCAAGCAGATGAACGCAAGCTCAAGCAGATACTATATAACCTATTATCAAATGCCGTTAAGTTCACGCCGGATGCCGGACACATATTGCTGGCAGCTAAGTGTGTTTCCAATACCGATATCCAAGTTCAAGGCCTTCCTGCTTCTGATAAAAATTACATTCAAATATCTGTCACGGATTCCGGCATTGGTTTGAAAGAAGATGATTTAGAAAGAATTTTTCAGCCCTTTGAACAGGCAGATAACTCTGCAAGTCGTCTATTTCAGGGGACTGGACTCGGTTTGTCCTTAACCAAAAGCCTTGTCGAACTTCATGGAGGACATATTTGGGTTACCAGTGAAGGGGAAGGCAAAGGAACAGCCTTCTTTTTTTGTATTCCTACGTAAACTCAAAAGAATATAAAAAATTGACAAAGTCTGAGAACTGAAGCCTTGATGCCCCATCCTAAATTAATCAATTTCAACTCCCGAAATCTTCAGTCTTCAATCGTCAATATTCAATTCCGGCTTCTCCAGTTAAGGGTATACAAAAATTGTGATTGACTTTTGCTGAATTTTTCGTTAACTATGCCATCTTTTAGGGTTAACGAATGAAAAAGAATCCATCAAAAAAAGGGCAGTTGCTTAAAGAGCTCCGGTCACAGAACACCACCGTATCCGGCGAAACGCTCAGTAAAACGTTGGGAATATCCAGGGTATCGATCTGGAAGCACATTCACAAATTGCAGGAACTTGGCTATCAGATTATTTCAACTCCCACCGGATACCGGCTGATCGACTCTCCGGATATTCCTTTTCCTTGGGAATTTGCGGATCGCAATATCAATATTTTATACTATCCTGAATTGCCTTCTACCATGGATACGGCCAAAGACCTGGCTCGCAAAAATTGCCCTGATTTCACCGTGGTCGTTGCCGGTCGGC
>JASFFJ010000524.1:0-5745 GCA_050124355.1 Desulfobacterales bacterium
TTTTTCCGTGATGGCGATGGCGTAAACCGTTTCCATCCCGGGAGAATCGTCTAAGGCCAAAATTCCCTGGTAAGGCTCGGAATGTGGTGGAAACCGAAACAGCTTCCCGGGCCGACGCCGTGTCTCGAGCGCTTTGAAACCCGGACACTCGGATGGAAAAATTTCCGTCAGTTCGCCGTCGGCAGTCCGGCCCACCAGAAAAACGTAAGCCGTTTGTGAAAGTCTGATTTCCAGAGCCAAACAGCCCCCCGAGGGCAGGTGTTCACCAGATTGCACCTGCCGAATACCGGCTGACCAGGGGATGCGGCTAGCACAAAGCGCCGGATCCAACGGCGTAAGCAAATTAAATGATGCAATCAACGATCGTTCGCTGATCTGCTGCAACGATCCTTGTGGCTTCGGAGGCATCTGCAACGTTTTACCGGCGACGGCTGTCTGCTTTTGGCTATCCATCAGCACGTAGGCTTCGGTTTCTGCACCAGGTAAATATTTTGCCCCTTGATGGTGTCTGGCGGCCACCCAAATCTGATGCAGGTTTCGATGGATGGCATGGATCTCAGCGACCACCGTGACATTGGCCCGGGTTGGGTTGTCGGTGACCTCGACTTCCCTGAATCGAGCCAGATATTTCCCCACAAGCGCCATCGTTGTCTGGAAAACAATTGGGGTATTCTGTGCCACAGGATTTACATAAACCACTGGCGCTTCCTCTTGCCTTTGCCGCACAAGGCAGCTAAAGTTGCGTGCCAGGTAAGCTGCCAACAGATCCGGCTGCCGGTCGGAAAACGGCAGCGGTCGCAGGCCCCGCAGATGAGCATCCGGGTGTACGCGACCCAAAGCTGCTTTTTGGAATGCGGTCGGTGCGCCCTGCCAGGATTTGCCAAAACCGGATACCCATTTTTGTTCGACGAGATTCAAGGCCCGCACCTTTACATAGATTTGGCCTTCCACCCGAGTCAGCCCGCAGTCGATGCCGACATAATAATGAATCTTGCGGAAATCTCCGCAGGTCACTTCCTCCAGGCTTTGGTGATGTCGCCAGGGACGAATTGCCGGTCGCCAGGAGAGATCGAGGCCTGGCTGGTTCAGCAGCGCGTCCATGATCTTTTGCCGAATTTGATCTGTCAAATCATCGATATGGGGTTGAATCCGGTCATCTTGCATACGGACCAGCAAAACGGGCTGACTCCTAAACCTCGGGTGCTGACCGAGTTGCAGCACCAGGTAAGGAATAAGGGTATCATTCAGCCAGATATCAAGGGTCGGGGCATTCGACCGTGAGTCTTTATCTTGCACCGTAAAATTATGCGAGCAAGCCGAAAGCCCCATACAAATACATAATGCAACTGCAGGCAGCATTTTTGCTTTCATATTCTCCACCGTTTTCAAATCAATTTTACTTCACCGTCTGCCGTGATGATCAAATTGCCCCCTTTTCGGGTTGTGACCATCTGATTGATGGAATCCGTCGTTGACCTGGGCAAGGTGACACCCCAGGTCAATGTGTGCCGACCGAAAACAGCAATTTGTCGTTGAAAAACTACCTTGTAATCGATGGGAACGGTGTGGGTTTCCATCTCATAAATTTGTCGGGGGAACTTAGCTGCGATATAAGTTGGATTCCCATTGGACAGCTTTATCTGCCAGGCATTTTTACCGACGATGGCATAAAAATTCACTTTGCCAGCTTTGATCAATGTTTCCAGAGCCTCATCTGAAGCAAACCGGAGGGTAAATCCTTTTTGATCAGGCTCCGGCGGCGGCGTTATCTCGGTTGGCTCTTGGAGGGACTCCGGATTTAGTTGAGAATTCCGGTCCATTTTTTCCTGGATCAGCGCCATCTTTTCGCGAATTTTGGTTAGATTCTGATTTTCATTTTTAATTTGGCTAGTCAACTCGCTACGAACGCGTCGTTTGTCGGCAATATCTTCCAAAATCTGTCCGAGATTATTTTGCAGCCGTTTTACCTCTGCTTGTTGATCGGCCGGTTCTACGATGGCAGGTCTGGTGTCCGGCGGCGCCATGGGCAGAGTGTTGACAAGGGCAAATATCGCCAGCAGGCACAACGACAATATTGCAAAAAATCGCATAACATCCGTCTGCAGCATTTCCGCATCATCAAACAGGGGCGGATTACTCTGGAAGAAAACATACGTTGGTGATCGCAAAGGGTTCATAGTTCAATCATTTTGTTTAGAATTTTTCGAAATCATAACCAATAAAAAAGGAATTTAAAGATTGCCAAAAAATCTTGAAAGGCTTGGCCTTGGAGTACTGGAGTGATGGCGTATTGGAGTGTTGAAAAAAAACATCAATCCTTCTGTCATTACTCCATTACTCCAATACTCCTATACTCCGAAATTTTTAAATTACTGAAAACTTACATTTTCACCAACAACTGAAACGAATGCTGGTCCGGATCATCCCCCCCTCATTCAGTGTTGTTCCGGCGGTTGCTTCTGCGCGCAGGCGGCCAGCTGGTTAAGTTGCCTCTCAATAGATTTCAGAATGGTGTTGACTGCATCGGCTTGCTGATTTGCCAACCGGTTGTAATAGGCTCTCACTCGAATGCCAACGACCAGGGATTTAACGAGACGTAGCAGATATCCACCGACTGCGCCGACGATGGTGGTGGAAAGCGCCAGCAAAATACCACCGTCAACGAGTCGCTTTAGGATAGAAAAGGCCCCCAGTTTTGCAGCCGATTGGGCATTCAGATTCCCAAGTCCTTCTAATAAGGCACCGCGCATGCCAATGGCCGTCCAGATCACACCGATGCCAAAAAAAAGATTGATCCAGATATCTACCAAGTGATCGGCCTGTGCAATCTTTTCCATGGAAGCGCTGGGAGTTTTCAAATAATGCGTTAAGCGCCACAGGGCAGCGGTATAACATACAAACGTTAAGGAAAAGGCGACCACAGACAGTCTGAGGTTTTCATAGGCCCACAAAAGCAGCCGCTGAACGCTGGGAACTTCCAAAACAGAAATAGCTAGTACCTCAGACATATTCAACACATATAGCAGCACTATACCGAGAAACAATACTCCCAACGCCCCCGTGATAAACCCTCCCGAAAAATTGTTATTAGAATTTGATTTTGTCTCCATAATTTTAGCTCATTCTTGTACGCCGTCAGTTTGGAGGATTAGTCATTTTGAATTTTAGACTCATTTCTTTTCAATTCCGGCACGACGTGCAGGTCGCATCCAGTAGTAGCAGGACCGAATTATATTGATCCGACGCCTTGTAATAGGCACTTTTGTCCCGGCAGGCTCTCAACAGGCCGTCTTCTTTCTGACGGAGCTCTTTTTCCATTTGGTTTTCAATATTTTTTTTCGTTTCCGCGGGACACGAGGAACAAACATTATAATCATCCGGCAGTGACATGAAGGTGGTGTTGAAATATCGGTTGTAATAGCTTCGAGCCTGAATTTTATCGATGATTCCCTGATCATGAGCCCATTCCAGAAATTCGCTGAACCGGCGTTTATTTTCAATATCCGGATCGCGTTTGGCCACATCAATGAGCTGTCCAAAGTAGCTGTCAAACATGGGCTCACAATCCAAATGTCCGAGATCTTTTCGGGAATGATCCAGGGCTTCTTCAAGGTCCACTCCGGATGGCAGCGTGCAGGCTGGTTTTAAATACTTCAGATTCTGACACGATAAAATCAGAAGTACGAAAATAGACATGATGAAAAGTTGTTTTTTGCCAAAATAGATTTTTTTTTCAAATCGACTCATGATGATATTCCTCCAATTTTACTCTTCTAAAGGGCTTTGATATTGAGCCTTGGTGCTTCCCGGCGGGGGGCCTGGGATGGTACCCGCCTCAACGGATTCTCCAAATATAATCGTCTTCACCTGGGCGACCATCTCAAACATTTCAGGCGTAATGATGCCGTAAGCTTGGTCGAGATCGATCATGAGCTTGGCACGGCTGATTTCATCGCGTGTTAATGCAATCAGCTCCTGCACCTCCCGGGTATCAAGGTAGATTTCCGCAGCGACTGCGGCCAGGGAACCGTTTGAATCCGCAGTCGATCTCATCGCCACAAGGTTGTAATACTGCCTGAACTTTTCACTTAATCTTCTGGAAGGCCGCCTGTATCGTGGGGCTTCAACCGATTTTTGAGGTGTTCTTTCAAGCAGTTTCTGCAAGCCTCGCGGTGTGGTTTTATGTCCGAGTTCCTTGCGAATCCGTTTTTCCAGGCTGACACCGGTGGTCCTGACGGATTCCTCCATACCCGGCAGGCGTGCTTCCATCAGATCCAGCATCTCCAGATAAGTTTGACTGAGCTGGCCGGCGATCTCGCTGCAGCCCGGTTCCGCATCCGCCCCTTCGCACTTACTGGCCGTGTAAAGCGCTTCCTGCTGATTCAGTCGATCTATCACTGTCTGAAGATCGGCCTCCATGGCCTTGGCAGCTTCACCGGTATGTTTGATGTTCTCGACGACGGTGGTTGGAAACAGACGAATGGTGGGGGAGGTATTTGGTGCTGCCATAATATCTTCCCTGGGAATTATGCAAACGGTTAGAATGAATACCAGGCCGCAGATTAACCGCTTTTGCCGGTTGCTTTCGGATTGGATTTTTATAACTTTGCGCATAAGGTCCCTCCTGTCACGAATTGGTTGAAAGATAACGCTGTAATTAAATGTATTAGACGGACATGTCGCGGAGATAGGTCAAATTTTAAGAAATCTTTTTGTGGTGGTCGGATAATACATTGTCAAAAGAATCTAAAATAGTCTCTGCCAAAAAAATCTTCCTATACTGATAAATTAGTTATTTATAGGAAAAATTTTTATTGATTTATTTCCTTAAGAATTTTTTACTGCCCGATACAAAAGACATGTTAAAAGGAAAGGGAATAATTGAAATAGTCGAAGCCCAGATGCTTCTTGGAGGGATCCCGAAATACTCAGACCTTGTCAGAGAAAAACCCTCGATTCGGATCGGCATCGAGGAACTTGCGTTTACGGAAACAGGGTATCTCAGGAATTGAATTCTGTTTTGGACCCTATTTCAGTGCTCCCGGTAAAGACTCTACGGGAGTGCAAATAGATCTTCTTTTTGACAGAAAAGACAATGTCATAACATTATGTGAAATGAAATATCCATTAAGCCCGGTTGGCATGGACATTATCGAGGAAATTGAAGGCAAGGCTGAAATAATTAGTAACAAATTCAGGAATAAAACAATCTAGAAGGTCTTGATCTCCCGCAGCAAACCAACCAATGATCTTGCTTCATGCGTTTTTTTTTTTAGAATCATTAAACCCGAAGAATTTTTTTAAATATTCATCCTCTATTTGACCTTATCAGGTAAAGAGCCCTTCAATAGGGGGAAGCCGCCGCGTGGTCGAAAAGAACATGTGAGGTGTGGCCTTCATCTCGATAAACCCCAGTTTGCGGTAATGAGTTTGCAGTTTCTGGAGAGAATCCCCCTCCGTTTCCCGAAAGCTTGACAATTGCATTTCTGAATGCCAGCTGCTTTTATTTTCATCCGGAATACTGTGTTCAAACTGCAAGGGGAATGGCTTGATCGCAACAACACCAGCCCCTGCTGAAAATCTTTGAATTATTCGTCGCATAATGGTTAGCCCCAGGTTTTTATTCCTATATCCTGGCAGCAGCTCTAATCGATCGATGATTAGTACATTTTGTTCAAAAATTTCGTAGTTAAACAGTTGTTGTAGATTTTCACTTTATTCGTTAAGGAGAGCAGAAAAACCACC
>JASFFJ010000525.1:0-5740 GCA_050124355.1 Desulfobacterales bacterium
CAAGGTTGATAGGCCGGGTGTGTAAGTGCGGCAACGCATTTAGCTAACCGGTACTAATTGGTCGTGAGGCTTGGCCGCAAAATAATTCACATGATCATCATGCAATGTCTTTGTTTCATGCTAAACACAAATCGAAAACAGTGAAGAATGTCAGCTGCTTGTTGCATTAGAGACACCAGATCCGTCACAATATAGTTGGTTACGATTAATCAATTTTCGGCGGCGATAGCGAAGAGGCCACACCCGTTCCCATCCCGAACACGGAAGTTAAGCTCTTCAGCGCCGATGGTACTGCACGGGAAGCTGTGTGGGAGAGTAGGACGCCGCCGGATCTTTTTACAAACCCGGAATCAGATTCTGATTCCGGGTTTTTATATTTATTCCAAGGTAGAAGAACCTTGAATCCTGGTTTACGCAAGAAATTGTTATAAAATTTTAAACGTCTAGCCGCCGCATCCACAACCGCAGTCACATCCGGTCCCACCGTGGGCGGCCATGTCGGCCATGGCCTTTATAATTTCTCTGTTTTCGGCAGGTGTTACGGCATCAATTCTGACCTTCAGGTAAATGTGGTTTCTGACGTCAAATAATTCCAGCAGTGGCGGATTGAGATGTTCAAAAAAGCGATCTAAGTTTTCCTTTTTCAGGTGAATTAGAACACTTTGGCCCTCGTGCTTGTCTACTAGTTCATATTCAAATGGTGTCATACCGCCTGAACCCAGACCAAAGATGAACTCAAATCCCGGGTACTTTGGCGTGAGGTTCATGGTATCTTGAGATGTCCCTGCCAGCCAGGAGAGCTTTATCTTTTTTAGATTTTCTATTTTATTCATTTTTGGCCTCAATTGATTAATCCAGATATTTCGGCGGTCTGCCGATTTTGTCTCCGAGTACCCGCTGTCGGATGGCAACGATAAGTTTTACGATTTCCTTGACCGCGTTTTCGATCCACTATTGATTTCAAATAATGTTTGACCTCATTGACTTTAATATATTGATCTTATGGGATATATACGGTATTCTATCTACAAATAGAGTTGAAGCTGGCAATGTGTGGTTATTGAAAAATAAGCATACCATATTTGTTCAAAACATCAAAAATAAAAATATAGAATGAGGTTGGAATGAAAATAATAGTTATAGGAACCGGATATGTCGGGCTCGTCCATGCGGCGGTATGCTCGGAATACGGCCATGATGTTTTTGCACACGACATAGACAAGGAAAAGATCAAGGCATTTTCCAGCGGTCAACCCGAGCTCATTGAAAAATACGTCAACGAGCCCGGTCTGGTGAATATCATTCGGGAAACACTGAGCAGATCTCTGCATTTCTCCCGTGATCTGTCAGCGATCATCGAAGGGACGGATGCGATTTTTATGTGTTTGCCGACACCCCCGAACATCGACGGATCGACAAATCTCACTTTCTATGATGCTGCCGCTGAATTTATTGCAGAGATCCTTGCCAAAAGAAAAGATAAACGTCGGGTGGTACTTGTGAATAAAAGTACTGTTCCCATTGGTACGGCACGACATTTGGAAAACATCATGAAATCGCATGGGGTCGAAAATTTCGGTGTCGCATCTAACCCCGAGTTTCTGGCGGAAGGAACCGCAGTGGCGGATGCACGCCGACCCGATCGCGTCGTGGTGGGCTGTGACAGTGGTGAAGATTTTACCATACTGCGTCGGGTCTACTCTCAGTTTGTTCATCACGTGCGCATAAAATACATTGAAACCACACCGGAGACCGCTGAAGCCATCAAGTATGTGGCCAATACCGTGCTGCTGACCTATATTTCTTTCTGGAACGGTGTAGGAGCCAAGATCGGCGAAAGAATGCCCAATGTCAATATAGATGATCTGCGGCTCGGTGTGACCTCTGACGATCGCATCAGCACCTGGGGATCTTTTGTGAGCAATGGCGCGGGTGGGAGTTGCTTTGGCAAAGACATCGCTTCTCTCATCTACCAGCTGCGTCGGGTGAACGTGAGCACCAAGATGCTGGAAGCCTCATTCGAAGTCAATGAGCATCAAAAGGTTTACCTGATCGACCGTGCGATCACCGAAGCCGGATTCAAGTTCAACAACAAAACCGTGGCGGTCTTGGGGCTGGCATTTAAAAAGCATACCAGTGATATGCGAGATGCCTCATCGATAAAAGTTATTGAATCCCTGCTCGGAAAGGGAGTGGCGGCGATCCACGCCTATGATCCTCTGGCCAATGAATCGGCCGCTAACGTATTTGATCCATCCAAAAACATTTTATTTGAAAAAATCAGCTATTTTGATTCCGCCAGGGAAGCTATCGAAAGCTCAGACGCCTTGTTCATATCATCGGACTGCGAGGAATTCAGAGGTTTTTCCCGAACCATCGAGGATACGGTCAAACCTCCCTACCTTGTGATGGACGGAAGACGAATGATACCCGACCACAATGAACTCGTCGCTAAAGCCTTCACTTACCTGGCGGTGGGTTCGAGGGTAATGACACCGGCGTAAAGAATGCTGCCGTAACTCATACCGCATTGCACCAAAAACACAAAAATCGAATGCCTAAAATGCCTAAAATTAAGAAAGCGCTAAGCTCTGTCTGTTTTTATAAAATCGACAGAATACCTCCATTTTAGCTCATTTTAGTCATTCCAAATTTTAGCTCATTTTCAAATTATGAATGTAAGCTATTCAATCCTCTTTATCCACTATCCAATCGGCAGCCTCGGAGACACCATATGATGAAAGGCATTTTATTGGCGGGAGGATCGGGTTCGAGACTGTATCCGCTTACCCTTGGCATCAGCAAACAACTTCTTCCGGTCTATGACAAACCCATGATTTACTACCCACTTTCCGTGCTTATGGAGGCGGGAATTCGCGAAATCCTCATTATATCCACACCTCACGATTTACCCTTGTTCCAGAAAATTCTCGGCGATGGATCTCACTTGGGACTGTCATTTTTTTATGCCGAACAACCGCGACCCGAAGGCCTCGCCCAGGCCTTCATTATTGGAGAGTCGTTTATCGGAAACGATGCGGTTTGTCTGATCTTAGGCGATAATATCTTCTATGGCCCGGGTCTTTCCGAGACCCTGCAGCGTACCGTCCAAATGACCCAGGGGGGACTGATATTCGGCTACCTGGTGCGGGATCCCGAACGATATGGCGTGGTTGAATTTGACGCCCACGGCAAAGTTACGGCCATCGTGGAGAAACCTGAATCTCCCCGTTCGCAATATGCGGTACCGGGCCTTTATTTTTATGACAATGATGTCATCGACATTGCCAAGGATCTCAAACCTTCGGCCCGAGGCGAACTGGAGATCACGGATATCAATATGGCATATTTAAAGCGCCGGGATCTCAGGGTAGAACTCTTGGGAAGGGGATTTGCCTGGCTCGACACCGGTACCCATGAAGCACTTCAGCAGGCGGCAAGCTATGTGCAGGCAATTCAGGAAAGACAGGGTCTAAAAATATCATGCATAGAAGAGATAGCTCTTCGCTTGGGCTATATCGACCGGCAGCAACTCAGAAAATTGGCCGCCAATTACATGAAAAACGACTACGGACGTTATTTAATGGAATTAGCTGATGAAATTGATGGTAGTTAAATTTAATGAGTTTAAAAAGCAGAAAAAATCGAATTCAAGTCAAATCTTGTAACAAATTTTCAACTGCTTATTTAAGGGGAGATAAATCTTCTTGAATAGTGTCCCACACAGTGTTCAGATCTACACCAAGATATTCATGAATTAGCTTATCTCTCATTCCGCTAATTTCTTGCCATGGAATACCTCTAAGTCCTTACAACCGTGTTTTTGACCCTGAATAGTGCAGCCTAAGGTCGAAAAACGACCATATTTGGCAGGTTTTTTAATAAATCACAGGCACATATCTTGGTCCGACAAGATGAAAAATACGGGCCGGGAAGAGCTCATCTACGCCTTGGACGGCCCCGAGGAAAAAATTTTCATTGCCAGATACAAGGTTAAACTACCAAGCCAGGCCAAAATCAGGAAAGCCCGCAAATAGCTTTGTTGGAATAAATTCCGAGTTGACAATCACCCTTAAAGGCAATACGTTAACAACGTATCGTTATTAACGAACCGACAAAACCGTACAATAAGGTGTGATCATGGAAAATCCGTTTAAGTATGGCGGTGTGGTACGGGGGGCTTACTTTGCCGACCGCAAAAGCGAAAAAAATGAGCTAAAACGCGAGATGGAAAACCTAAATCGCGTATTTTTGGTCTCGCCACGCCGGTTCGGCAAGACCTGCCTGCTTTTAAATCTCATCGATTCCCTTGAACGAAGCGGTTTTGCTTGTGCTTATATCGATCTGAATGCCTTTCCGGATATCCGGAGTTTCACCGGCGCAATGACAAGCCTTACATCAAAGGCTCTGGAGACGAACAAGGATAAACTCCTTACAATTTTTTCCGGATTTCAGAAGCTTCGCCCGAAAGTATCTGTGGATCAGGAAGGAACAATTAGTGCTGGTTTGGAACTTGCCGTCGACGAAAAAGAGGCGCTTTCAGCTCTTTTGGAGGGAATGCAGCACGCCGAGGCATTGGCGGCGAAAAAGAAAAAAAAGCTGGTGGTGCTCATTGATGAGTTTTCCGACCTTCAAAAATATAACGGCCGAACAATTGAAAAAGCCCTTCGCTCGGAAATACAAAAGCAAAATCATATCGGCTATATCTTTTCCGGTTCCGAGCAGTCGGTCATGCTTTCTATGATTCGTGATCCCAAGCGAGCGTTTTACAAGTTGGGCCGTATCATGGAACTCGGACCGATTAAAAGGCAGGAATATACGATTTTTATCCAAAACTGGCTCCGGAAGGGTGGATATGAGGCAACCAAGGAGGATATTGCACGAGTCTTTGAAATCGGTGATGATGTGCCCTATAACATCCAACGTCTGTGCAATGTGATGTGGGATTCCGCTTCGGAATCCCTTCGGATCAAACCGTCTCTGATTGAAACGCTTCCCCTGATCATCGCCAGACAGGACTCTCCGCACTATGAAATGCTTTGGCGATCGGCGTCTCAAGCTCAGAAGGTTCTTCTGATCGCCCTGAGCAAAGACCAATCTGCAAAGCCGTTTTCAAAAGATTTTCAATTAAAACACGGTATCGGTCCGTCATCATCAATCAAGGCGTCTCTTGATTCGCTATTGAAAAAAGGGATTCTATATAGAACCCTGGAAGGCAATTACCGCTTTGCGGATCTGTTCATGCCCTGCTGGATAGATTATATCAGGAAACATATTAGATGATATTGCGTGAGCGATAATGGCACGGTTGCAATTCGCAGACTCGGGGGGCTAGAAATCACCGCATGTTTATATTTTTAGATACGGAAACAACAGGCAAGAAGTCTGATGACAGGCTGTGTCAACTCGCTATTAAAACGAAAAACGTGTTTCTCAATGTAAAAAAACACAATAAAATCAAAAAGCTATAAAAGCTTCATCTTACTTATAATTTCAGTGTCTTAGACATCAACACCGGCATGAATATATAAAGCTCTTCTTTTCTATAACCAGTGTACCCCTCCCACCGGCGGTTTCCTCGTGTCCTTTAATCAGTGTTTCATGTAATAGTATATAGGAGAATTTAAGATTTTTTAAAAATTCGCCTTGTGGTGGAGCAGGGCAGGGGACCGCTATAATTATACCAATAATCCCAACTTTATTATAAAAGTTGGGATTAGGAAAATTGTTTCAAAACCCT
>JASFFJ010000526.1:0-5734 GCA_050124355.1 Desulfobacterales bacterium
TACAATTTTTTAACCGAAGACACGGTTAAAGACTTCAAAAAAATGGGCCACGGTAAAGCACCCAATGGCGAGTGTGGAATGCTTTATGCAGCCAAATACATATTTGAAAAAAACAATCGTCCAGACAAGGCCCAGGAATTTGAAAAGCATTTCCGCGAGTTTGCCGGTACGACAAAATGCAAGGAGCTAATCAAGAAAAAAATCCCCTTTTGCGCCCAATGCATCAATCGAACCGCTATGTTCATCGACCAGAATTGAGATCAAGCCGGACTCCCGCGGAAGAATCAGAGCCATCGGCAATAAAATACTCCTTTTTCGTTTTTTTGGATGACTTACCTGGCTTTTACCTCGAGCCAACCTTCGAACCTGCGGTCAATTATGCCTTCACGGTATTCCTTGGAGTAAATAGCTCCGTCGGTCGAGAGATAGGTCAGATTTTTAACCCGTTCGTCTTTCGACTCATACCCGATATCGACACCAAGAACCTTGGCACAATCGTCAGGAAGTTCCAGATCAACGGCACCGCCTGTCCAGCGGGAAATGGCACGCGACTGGATCAAGTCATCACCCTGCCCGTTGGGTACCCAGCGAATGACGCCTTCAAGCGGACTGACATCCTTGAATTCCCGGGTGTATACATAGCCGTCGGTAGCCACAAAAGTAACATCCTTAACCGTGGAAGATCCGCGTTTGTCAAAACTGATACTGATGAATTCCTGAAAATTTTCGATTTTCAGTACCTGACGGTGCTCCTTTCCGCCAAGACGGGACGGGGTTCGTCCGCAGGCCGACAGTACCAGGGCGATAGAAATGAAGCCGATAATGGCGATGATCAGATGGTTGTATTTTCTCATGATCTTCTTTCTATTTCCAAAGTGAATTATATAAAGGGAGATCCTTGTTCTCTTAATAATTCTGGTAGCGGGCAGTGAAAATATTCAAAGGGCGTAAAGCAGTAGTAGCCAGGTCCCAGCGCTTATAACAATTCAACGCCGGTTTGCTTTTCCTTCTGTACAGGCTGCTCGAATTGACTGCGAGCAGCGGAATGAACGACAATGTCCCGAATCTGAACACCTTGGAGTATGCGTAAAGGCACATCAACGCCCCCTTTCCCAAGAGCCCAGACCTTTCGGTAAAAATCAGCCATCCCTTTCACCTCCTGTTTGTCAACGGCAAGAATGATATCCCCGGTTTTAATTCCGGCCTTTTCAGAGGGACTGCCTGATACAATACGCTCTACAACCAAGCGCCCGTAAAATTCTTCCGTCCGAACACCGAGCCAAGGTCGTGTCGGTAGTTTGGACCTTCCTGACAGCTTCAGATCACTGAGTATCGGTTTCAACAGATCGATGGGCACGAACATATTTGTTGGCATTAATCCCATATCCGCAATCTTAAGCTGAGTATACAAATACCCGATGCCAACCAGGTGGCCATTGCGATCGATTAGCGCGGCACCGCTGAATCGCTCAATTGCAGGGGCCGTAAATATGGCATTCTCCAGAAGATACTCCCATGGACCGGCAAATTCTTTGCGGGCGACCACTCTGACCCCCTGGACGGCACCCTCGTACCCATAGCTTGCGGCTAAAACCGGGTCTCCTTCCTTGATACCCGATGAATTGCCCAACGGCATGGGTGTCACTTCTAACGGCGAAGTTGCCCGCAGTAGACCAAAGCCGGTAACGCGGTCATAAGTGACAACCGTCGCATTGACGGTTTCCTGATCTTTTCGGACTATTTTAACTGTCTCAGCCTCGATTGTCTGGAAACCGATGGTCAGGATATGTCCGGTTGTATCAATGACAACGCCACTTGCCAGCCGATTTGTCCCAAATCTTTCTGCTGTGCGGGCATTTTCCGGTACCGTGATTCGGACCTCAACAATAGCATCTAAGAACTGCTCTGGTCCTTGTTCCGCGTGGACAGTTGCCGAAAAGGTGGCTAAAATGACGAAAAGAAAATTTAGGTAAATTTTTCTCATAACCCCCTCCTTTCGAGGGTAAATCATTAATACGTTATGTCTTGAAGGATTGCTGCCCGTCAAATATGAAGCTTAATACCAAGTTTCTTTTAAAATCATGAGATGCTAATATGGTCGAGTTCAATGCGTCAGCGCATAAACCAAATAATTGATCCCAAGTTGGTATGCGAGGTTAGCGTATTTTGTAGGGTAATTTGCATCGTAGGTATGTTCCCAACCATCTCCCATATCTGAATTCCAGTTGATTAAAATCATAATCCGTCCCTTATCATCAAGAATAGCCCAATTTTCTGGACTCATATGGTCAGATGGCGCGTTTCCATGTAAAAAATAAATACCGGGAATCCGTTGGGCACCATCGATATCATAAAAAATATGGAAAACAGTGTGACTTGGATCGAGTTTAATCCACTGGCTGTCTGGAAAGATTTGCTGGAAGGCCTGACGAAAAACCTGCCATCCGGCTTTCCCCTTAAAATCATCGATTAATAAAAAACCACCGCGCAGGAGATATTCCCGTAAATTTTCAACCTCCTTTTCTGAAAAATTCGGACCACCGTCTCGACCAATTTCTACCAAGTATAAAAAAGGGAACTCAAAAATCCGATCATCATCCAACCTTAAAACAGCGGGTTCGGCATTGATATGGATTTCTGACAAACGGGTGACGCCACGCAAAAAATTAATTTCTGCATCTGGATAATCATGTGCCCAACCACCATTATCCCAACCCTGTCCCATCGCATCAAATCGAATACGAATAAAGGTAAATTCATCTCCTACCGAACCAATCTGCGTAATATTTTCTTGGGCGGAGGTGGTAGCGGCAAAAAAAACGAATGCGAGGACTATTCCATAAAATCGTAGCAAAGATATTCCCTTTCACAGTGCTAATTGATTCTTATCGATAGACACATTTGTTTAACCCAATCATTAATCTTGTGCGACCTCCGGCGTTGCGATACCGGTATCAGCGACTGGGAACAGAGAGACTGTATGTACCCGATCAATTATTGCTATCCGAAGATGCTTGAAAACGTTGTTGACAATATATACGAAACATATTCATCTATTTGATAATTGCCAAGTATCAAGGATAGAAATAAGAACGATATTACACCTGCGGACGTGTGTTCAGGGAGGTATCTCAACTAAAGTATGGCGCTTGATAGTAGTTTTCTTGGTGGCGCCGGCGATTCCTTTTTCAAGCAGAGTGTTCATTTAGATTGGGCAAGATGCCATCTTTGGTTTTAATTCTCCTTTATTTTGTTTTTCAAAGATCGTCCGTAAAACGGTTCACTGATATCCCTTAAATCATTGCGAAAGTATTTCAAATTAACGGTTTCTTCATTAATTAACGCGGCATCCACGAGGGCCTCTATCACCATGTCGTAATTATGTATTGATGATGGATCTGCACGAAGAACCGACTGCCCGGGGTTTATATTTATACCAGTAGGGATTAGCTGACAAAAACGTCTACGAAAAAATTGAAAATATTTCTTGACAGCCAAGTGGGATCCTAGTATCTTAATTTTCACTGTTGATTTTTCTTGGTTTTAGGAGTCGCTAACCGGATGCCCCCAATCGCAACTCAAAATAGATGGAGTCTTCGTAAGGAGATTTTTACCTATCTCAGCAATCAAATTGAATGTGGCGCCCTGACGCCTGGTTCCCTGATTAATGTGCGCAAATTGACCGAAGAGCTGAATGTTAGCCGCACCCCGTTGCGCGAGGCGCTCGCCCAGTTGGAGATTCAGGGCCTGGTGTCCATTTTGCCCCAGCGCGGCGTCCGGATCAATGTCCTGACATATGAAGACCTTTTGAATCTATTTGAAATTATCGGGACACTCGAGTCGCAGGTGGTTTTCACGGTTTTCGATAAGATCACGGATAAAAAGATCGATCAGATGAAGCGCTTCAATCGAGCCATGGAGCAGGCTATCGACAATGGAAAAAATCGAAATTTTCATGAAACCAATATTCGGTTTCATAAGGTATTTCTGGATCTGTCCGGCAACCACGAACTAACCCATTATGTGAGTGGCCTGAAGCGGAGATTGTTCGGCTTCGCGCTGAAAAGTTACCGCGATCGATTTAAAAGGGCGATTGTCGCGGAACACGATGTGTTTATCGCCTTGCTAAAAGAAGGCGACCGAAAGTCCGCGGCGAACTATCTGAAAGACGTTCACTGGAAATTCAATTATCCTGATAATTTTATCCGACCCGACACCGTTAAAAACAATAGGGTCGATAACGTTTAATGTGGCTGCAATACAGGCAAAAAGGCTAGGATGTCAATACGATAATCATTATAACTTAGGAGGTGAATGATGAGTAAAGTGAAAATGACCACCGAAGAGGCTTTTATTAAAGTGCTTCAGATGCATGGAATCGACAGCGCGTTTGGTATTATTGGTTCGGCCATGATGCCGGTCACCGACCTGTTTCCCCAAGCCGGGATCACTTTCTGGGATTGTGCACACGAATTCAACGCCGGTATTATGGCAGATGGATTCACGCGCGCCTCCGGCAAGATGAGTATGCTGGTGGGTCAAAACGGCCCGGGAATAGCAAATTTCGTTACACCGGTAAAAGTGGCCTACTGGAACCATACGCCGCTCTTGGTGATTACGGCCCAGGCGGCAAACATGACCATGGGGCAAGGCGGTTTCCAGGAAGTTCCTCAGATGGCCATGTTTGAAGACATGGTTGCCTACCAGGAAGAAGTACGCCATCCTGCCCGTGTGGCCGAAGTTCTCAACCGGGTGATCATGCGGGCTAAACGCGCCTCTGCCCCGGCCCAGATTAACATTCCGCGTGACTTCTGGACCCAGGTAATAGAGATCGAACTGCCCCCGATTCTTGAATTCGAGCGTCCGGCTGGTGGCGAGGAAGCTATCGCCCGTGCAGCCGAACTATTGTCCAACGCCAAATTCCCTGTTTTTTTAAACGGCGGCGGCGTTGTGCTCGGCGGTGCAATCGAAGCCTCAATGGCGCTGGCCGAGCGCCTGGACGCCCCTGTCTGCTGCAACTATCAACACAATGACGCCTTTCCCGGCAGCCATCCGTTGTTTGCGGGCCCCTTGGGATACAACGGTTCAAAAGCGGGCATGAACATTATTTCCAAGGCCGATGTGGTCCTGGCGCTGGGCAACCGCTTAAATCCTTTCTCAACCCTGCCATGCTACGGCATTAACTACTGGCCAACCGATGCGGCAGTTATTCAGGTCGATATTAATCCGGATCGCATCGGCCTGACACACCCGATTACCTTGGGTATCGTCGGAGACGCCGGAAAAGTAGCCAGCGCCATCCTGGCAAAACTGTCCGATACAGCCGGCGATATCGACCGCGAAGAACGAAAGGCCGTGGTGGCAAAGGCTAAAGCAAACTGGGACGAAGAGCTGGCCACCATGGATCATGAAGAAGACGATCTCGGTACCACCTGGAACGAACGTTGTCAAAAGCGTGAACCCGAAAAAATAACCGCACGGATGGCCTGGCGGGCAATTATTGCTGCTTTGCCCAAAGAAGCGATCATCTCTTCGGACATTGGCAACAACTGTGCCGTTGGCAATGCCTATCCGACCTTTGAAGAAGGCCGCAAATATCTGGCGCCCGGCCTGTTCGGATCCTGTGGCTATGGTTTCCCGTCCATCCTGGGTGCAAAAATAGCCAAGCCCGACGTTCCAGTGGTTGGTTTTGCCGGCGATGGGGCCTTCGGGATCTCAATGAACGAAATGACTG
>JASFFJ010000527.1:0-5728 GCA_050124355.1 Desulfobacterales bacterium
AACTTCAAGAAGAACGACCAGCATTCGAACCCGAATGCAGCTCAACAGAGGATTGCGGAAAATCGATATTCCAGGCCTTCAAATTAACCCTTCAGGCCGGTGGCTGGATATTGAAAACACCCTTTGCATTGGTGCTCATTCTTGCAGGTTTGATGTTCGACAATTGCATTCGCATGGTTGTCACCTTAAACAGCCAATACTACCGGCTGATTAACCTACCGGAAGCATCATTTGGTTTGATCAGCTCAGGGTTTGCAATGCTGGGTCTGGTCATCCCCTGGCTGGCATACAAATTGGTGATTCGACACTCTCCGGCCTACAATCTTGGCGTAATGGCCATCCTCAGCACAATCGGTCTGTTCGGGATGACCTTTTTTTGGCCGATTATCGGATTGCTTCCAATGGCACTTCTTTCTGTGGTGATGTATATGGGCCGGTTTTTCCAGAGCCATTACCTGAATCGCATCACCGCCTCACACCAGCGAGCCACGGTGTTGAGTTTCAAGGGCTTGTCATTTAATCTTGCCTATGGTTTAATCGGCGTAATGTATTCTGTTTTGTTGGTTTTTTTGCGGCCACAGCTGATGGCCTCCTATCCTGATTTAAGTTACACAGGAATTGAAAATTTAGTGTTTATAAAATCAATCGGCTGGTTTCCCTGGTATTTTCTCTTGACCCTGGTCGCTCTGCTTGCAATCGCCCGCTGGCAGTTGCAAAATACAGAGGTATATAAAACACCCGGCTAACAATTTTCAGTTAGAAAGGCTAACCAAAATGGTCGATCAAAAATTTGCAAGCCACGATAATTTTGTTATCAATGACAAATATGACGATGAAGATATCCAGGAGCTAAACCGAGAGGATTACTACGATGATCACTCCGGCTTTTTCCGCAATAAGTATTTAAACCCTTTTACCATCGGCGGTGTCAGTATCGTCGTCATCGTCGTCCTTCTTGTAATCCTTTTCTCAGGCCCTGAAGACGCCGTCGACAGCAGGCAGTTGCAATCACTTGAAGCAAAAATTCAACAATTGGAAAAAAAATTGGCATCCATGGGCGCCATGAATCAAGCCTTCGATCGGCTCGACGACCTGGAACAAAAATTGAGCCTGATTAGCGAGCGATATGAGCGTTTCAATGGATCGGTTACGACTCAAATCGATCAAATTATAAAAGAATTAGGTTTATTACACCAAAAAAAATCATTGCAAGCACTCCAACCGATTAAAACAGCTCAACAGCAAACAATATCCGAATTCCATCAGGTTCGTGCCAAGGAAACCCTGTGGTCGATCAGCCGCCAATATGGCCTGACACTGGACCAGCTGCGCAGCTACAACAATATTGGTCCCAAGGCGACCATCCGGCCCGGCCAAAAACTCAAGTTGACTCCTAACTGAATCCCAACTGAACCCCATTAATACCAGGTATATATCTCAATTCATAAGCCGCCGGCATCGATCAGGTTTGCACCATCAGGCATGCACTCGCGGTAACGGTAGAACCTTTTAAATTCTCATCGGCATAGCCGGTGGCTTATGAATGGAGTAACAGTTACAAATTGAAAACAGCCAATTGTATGTTATCAGAGGCGTCTTAATAATCCTCTATATACCCACCTTTAAGTTCCTAACGTTTTAACACTAAGCTAAAAATCATCAAGAACCACCCGGATGATCCCATAAAATCAATAAAGTTTTTGCCATAAATGCCGATGATGGAGTAAAGGCTTTACTCCGCTCGCAATATTTTAATCTTTCGACGGTTTCATCACAAAATACTTTTTAAATTAAAGAATTTTGCGATGGTCCTTGGAATCAATATAGTTTAACCGAATGAGTTAAGGGGAAAAATTATGACTTTCGCATTGGGAATCGCATTCTTGATCATGCAGATTATGTGCTTTGTTTTCTTTTTCATCGTTCTGGTCAAGTTATTCAAAAATGAAGGAGCGCTGAAGGGAATATTGGGCTTTTTCTTTGGGATTTATGCCTTTATTTGGGGCTGGATCAAACACAAAGAGCTTCATATGACCAAGGTCATGGTGCTGTGGAGCGTCTTGACGGTCGCCTCGATTGCTATGGTACCTATTATCATGGCCAGCGGAACAATGGAATTTATGAATTATGCGGCAAAACTATCCGACAGTCAAAATTTTAAGATTGCACAACAGAAATCATCAAACGGTTCTCAGAAAATAAATTTATCAAATAAGCATTCTAAAAGAAAAGCTGCTGTAACTGGGAGTCAAAAGAATTCGGTAAATCAGCCCAACCATCAAACGGTGAACTGGGGTCAAAAGGCGATGTCACTTTGGCAGAATGGCCAATATAAAAACCCCAACAAGGCCATCGAGTACTGGGGGCATGCCATTCGTCAAAAACAAGAAATCGCAAAAGCCTACAATAATCGTGGACTTGCCTATTATGAATTAAAAAAGTACCAGCAGGCCATCAAAGATTATGACCAGGCGATTAAACGGGATCCCAGATATGTTGCAGCCTTCAACAACCGTGGCAATTCCTATTATGAAATGGCCGATTATCAGAAGGCACTGACCGATTTCAATCGCAGTCTTCAACTGGCGCCGAACTATGCTAAAGCGCATTTTAATCGGGGGCTGGTTTACTACCAATTGAATCAAAGTGATTTAGCCTGTGTGGATTTTAAAAAAGCCTGTGATCAGGGAGATTGTGAAGGGATAAAATGGGCGAATAAAAACGAGGTGTGTCAAGCAACTGAATTGATGAGCCTTCGCTAAAAATATTACAACCGATGTTAGGAAAGGTGGAATGCTTCAAGCTACGGCCCGCCTGCCCTTGCCATGCGAGGGCGGCGGGTCGTAATGTTTTGTTTCGTCGATTTGAGACGGACCTTTTTGAACAATATCTTCCGATTGTCATCCTTTTAGATCTTATTTGATCTGAGACCTATGGTCAATCGCAGGTCGTCACTCATTATCACCCTCAACATATCTTTGAAATTTCTCCAAATGTTTGAATTTCCGAGGGTAAATCGTCGACCTCGATGTTCAGATCAACCTTCAGTGCAAATGCTCTTTCGATCACATTCTCCAACTGGATCACATTACCCGGCCAGTTGTATCGCAACAAAACATCCAGTGTTTCCGGTGATACATTTATAGCCTTGGATTCACGTTTAGTGTTAAATTTGGCAAGGAAATGATTTATCAGCAGGCAGATATCCTCCTTGCGTTCTCGCAGCGGAGGCATTTGTATAATGACGTCATTAGTGCAATTGAGAAAATCCCGGTTTACAGTTTCACGCCCGCCCGTTTCTCCTAAATTTCTGTTGGTGGCAGCCAATAGCCGAACGCCTGACTTTTGTTTATCGTCTACTGCCGCTGATGGTAGAAAATTCTCTGTGTACGCTCGGCTAATTTCGGCCTGCATGTCGGGAGCAATTTCGGTAATTTCATCAAAAAAAATAGTGCCACCAGCCGAAGATTCAAGCAGCCTGAGGGCGTGCTCGTAAATCTGATTGTCGGCAACCCCTTTACCGAAGCTTTTGCAATTTACGGGAACAAACGCTTTTTGCTTTCGGTCACTGTTTTTATAAATCACATGAGCCGTCAACTCCTTACCCGTCCCGCTTTCCCCCTGGATTAAAACATTGGGGCTGTTGTCGCTCATACGGTCAATTTGCTCGTAAATTTCCTGCATTTTGAGGCTGATACCAATCAGTTGATCAAATTTATGCCTTTCTTTTAGCCGGCTCTTCAGGATAATATTTCCCTGTTTAAGCTTTTTTTCCTCATAGATTTTTTCAATCAGAATTTTTAGAACTTCCAATTTAAATGGCTTCTGGATGTAATCATAACTGCCATATTTCATTGCCTGAATGGCAGATTCCATGGTTCCGTGCCCAGTAACGATGATCACCTCGGTCAGGGGCCGGTATTCTTTGATCAGGGCAAGTAACTCGAGTCCATTGATATCAGGCATTTTAAAATCGGTAAAAACGACATCAAAATTTTTTTCCTCAATAAGCTCAAGTGCCTTTAGACCGTTGTCAACAACGCTTACCCGATAATTAAAAGCGTTCAGATACTCCTCAACCAGGGATAGAATTGTCGTATCGTCATCCACAAATAAGATTTCAAAATCCTCCATGAATTCCCTCCATCTGAACTTACTGATCATGCCGAAAAAGTGTGCGTATGGTTTTGCAATACGCCAATTATTCAGCTGCCCGTTTCGGAATCTTTCTCTAAATTGTAGCGTTTTATTTTTTCAACTAAGGTCGTTCTTTTTATCTTAAGAAGCTGTGCCGCCCGATTTTTTACCCAGTTGGTTTTTTCAAGTGCGCTGACAATAAGGGCTTTTTCAAATTCGCTGACAGCCGTGTTGAAAGAAATCCCGTTACTCTGCAATACCGATTTGTTTTGCGCCGCCCGCTCAGTTTCAATTCTAAGTTTTTCGGGAAGATCCTCCGGTAATATTTTATCACCTTCGTGTAAAACAACAAGCCTCTCTATTAGATTCTTGAGCTCTCTAACATTACCCGGCCAGGAATAATTCATCAGTATTTTCATGGCCGAATCTGAAACTTTCGCGAGCGGAGGATCCATTTTCCGGCCGAATTGCTCCAAAAAGTGGGAAACAAGAAAGGGAATATCGGATTTACGCTCTTTGAGCGTCGGCAACATGATCGGTATCACATAGAGACGATAAAAAAGATCTTCACGGAAGTTTCCTTTTTGAACTTCTTCTTCCAAATCCCGGTGTGTGGCGGCAATTATTCTGGCGTCACTCTTGATGGTTCTATTGCCACCGACACGCTCAAATTCACCTTCTTCAAGCACCCTTAATACTTTCACCTGCAGGTCAGCGCTCATGTCACCGATTTCATCCAAGAATATAGTACCGCCTTTGGCCATTTCGAATTTGCCGGCCTTATCCGAAGTAGCGCCTGTAAAAGCGCCGCGCCGGTAACCGAAGAATTCGCTTTCTAACAGTCCCTCTGGTGTGGCGCCACAATTAATCTGAACAAATGGGTTGTCTTTTCGGCCCGAGGCCTCATGAATAGCTCTAGCAATCAGACCTTTGCCCGTGCCTGTTTCCCCGTTCAGCATAATGGTAGTATCGCTTTCGGCGACCTTTTCAACCATCCTGAATATCTTCAGCATGGCGGTACCCTGGCCGATGATTTCTTTGAATATCACCTGGGATGGTAATTCGATGGGTATGATCTTGTTTTTTAGCTGGAGATTTGAGTCCGTCATAAACTTCCCCCCTCCGGATAATTAAATATCCCGGAACCTATGCGACCTATCGGTATATATCACCCCACTAGTGTATATAAAATCAGATAAAGTCAAGACAAGAATACCAAAAAATCAAAATTTTTCAATACTTTAATGTCAATTTTAACAAAAACTAAAAAAATTTTATAATGAGATTTACCGAAATCACGCATTTGGCCGTTAGCAAAATTCGCTGGAGATGGGTGCAAATCGTTAAAATAATCGTTTGTTTAGGTTTCAGAAATCAATTATTTTTTCAGTGAAAACGACATCTTGAACCTAACCCGGATACAGAACTGCTGATGTGTCGTAAAATGTTTACGCTTATTATTACTACAAATTTTGTAGGTTCTTTAGATATCAGGGCTTCTCGAGAAGTTTTTCCAATTGGGGTTAGGAGCCCTGAAATTAGCTGGTTGTAGCGAAACGTCAATTCTGATTTGTCGGGGAATTGATTATTG
>JASFFJ010000528.1:0-5727 GCA_050124355.1 Desulfobacterales bacterium
CAGAAACCGCCCACCTTGATATGCTTTTTTCCAATTTAGTGCTTTGCGACAAACCCTTTTTGAGTAGCAGTGCTTCAAGACAGGCAGTCAGAGAGTGCATCGAGCTGGCAGGAATTGGGTGGGGAGGAGCAGATAAAATCAAGGATAAACCGGTAATGATATCGGTTATTACCCCACTGTCCCCCCTCCAGTATTCCTGGGAAATGGCAGGCGCTCTCATTGAAAATTCACGGTATGGCCAAGTTTCATTGATTGGGCTTTTAATGATGGCGGGTTCAACGGGCCCCGTCACACTCTCCGGTCTTATGGCACTGCAAAATGCGGAGATCTTGGCAGCTGTTGTTCTTACCCAGCTTGTCAACCCGGGGGCGCCTGTCATCTATGGCGGAACTTCAACCATCACAGATATGAGAACGGGGTCATTGGCGAGTGGGGCGCCGGAGATGCCGATGATTCAACACATGCAGGTGCAGATGGCAAGGTTTTATGACATTCCCTGCAGGGGCACCGGCGGCATCACCGATGCGCATGTGCCGGACATCCAGGCGGGTATTGAGTCAGCCCTCGCCCTTTCAACGACAATACGGAGTGGCGCAAACTTCATCCTGCATGCCTGTGGAATCTTAAGCTCATTTCTGGCCATGAGCTATGAGAAGTTCATCATTGATGAAGAGCTTTGCGGCATGCTGCGCCGGATGATCAAACCGGTGGATATCTCAGACGAATCGATTGACCTGGCGACGATAAAGGAGATCGGAATCGGCGGAGAGTACCTGACCCATGCCAGAACATATGAACGTTGCCGAACGGAGTTCTTCCTTCCGACCCTGATGAATAGACAAGATTACGAGAGTTGGAACTTGTCGGGCAAAAAGACCCTTGATGAAACGGCAACAGAAAGGGTCGCCGGAAGGCTCGCGGCATATGAAAAACCCAAAATTGATCCGGCTATTGAACAAGAGTTGTCCCAATACGTTGCCAAAAGGAAGAATATTTAGTAGTTTCTTACAAATAATAAGAAGGAGGTGATATGGAAAAAATTATGACACGCATGGGTAGCGGTCTTCCGGTTGAGATGAGCCAAACCCAGCTCATGGAAGACCTGGCCGGGGGAACAGAAGATGCCGCCGACCGCGGCAAGATACCCCCGCTTCCCGAAGAAGAATTGAAATATTTATTCGATCTGTTTACCGCTTCCGACCGTTTTCTCAGCGTCGAGTCCGGCAGCGAAATTGTGCTTTCCTATGATGCCTCCCCGCTTAAACTGATACGTGCCGCAGTGGATGTTCATCGGATTCAATCATTGCAAATTTACGAAAAACTCCTGGGTGCGGACACCCTTGAGTTAGGGCATGTTGACTACAGTTTCAAACCCGTCAAGCCGATTTTGGCCACCGAACAGACGGTCTTGGAACAAACCTTAATGGTCACTCATCCTCCTCTTTTTTACGGCGCCATGCCGAACCTGGGATTATATAGCCAGCCGGATGGACCCTTTCCCAACCCCTCGGAATTGATGCCCCTGGGAAAAATTGCCGAGGCCAGAGACTCCTATGAGAAGGCGGTGGAAGATGCCATCAAGGACATTGTCTATGTGTCAAGTGCTATGTATGAATCCGGTGCTGACGGCATCAACATGGACACCACTGGCGCGGCCGGGGACGCTGATTTCTTAGCCGCCCTGAGGGCGACGGAGGTACTGAAACAAAAATATCCGGATATCTGCATTGAGATTGGCATGGCCGGTGAGTTTGTCCTCGGATTACACGGTGAATTGGACTACAATGGCAAGCGCCTTGCCGGGATGTATGCCCATGATCAGGTAACGTTGGCGCAACAGGCCGGCGCCACCATTTTTGGTCCGGTGGTGAATATGAAATCCACCCGCTCTTGCCCCTGGAATCTGTCCCGGGCCATCACGTTTATCAAAGCTTGTTGCGAGAAAGCCGATCTGCCGATTCATGCGAACATGGGAATGGGTGTCGGGGGGGTGCCGTTGACGAATCACCCGCCGGTAGACATTACCTCACGGGCTTCCAAGGCCATGGTCGAAATCTGCAGGCTGGACGGATTGTAGGTTGGCGTGGGTGATCCGCTTGGTATGGCCGTCTCTCATGCGATTGCTTCGGGCATGGGCGGAATGCGGGCTGCTGGAGATCTGGTGGCACGCATGCAAATGACTCGCGGCATGAAGATAGATGAGGCCAAAAAATATGTAGCCGACAAACTGAAAGTGTCTGTCTCTGATCTGACCGATCCGGTGATAATGACCGAAATTCGGGAAGATCTGGACATCGGTAGTGTTTCGCCGCTTCCAGGATGCGCCAAGGGCATTGAAGCCAAACTTCGAATCGCCGAGGTTCTGGACATCGACATCAACTGCATTTGGCGGCTGAAAAACAAAGGACTCGTATAGGCATTAGCGGGCCTTTTCTGGCAAGATGTTGCCAGAAACTGACGGTGTCAGGTTTCAGTGTTCAGGTTTCAGGTGTCGGTGTTCAGGATATGCGATTGTGTCTACCTTTACTGACACCCTTAGTCCAGACCTAACCTCATATGGGTCTGGAAGCTAAGAACTTAATGGGGAAAACATAGGGACGTCCATAAATATATAAATAAATATCCTTGTGGATTGTTGATATTTGTCAATAATAACACGGTTAGCAGAAATAGATGCACCCAGTGTGTTGCATCACGTTATCATTCGCAGGATTAAGTGCTGGGGGATTTTGAGAGACGAGTTTGACTGGGAAAATTCTATCGATCGTCTTTCAATATCGGTTCCGGAACTGCAGACCATCTGCTATGCGTGATTATTGGCGTCAATTCTTATTTTAATTTATATATTTATGGACGTCCCCCTTTTCCCTTCATTTTGCTTTTGATTTGCCGTGCTTGTAATAGATCTCCGGGAATGAGTCCTTCAGTTTGATACAACCGGAAAGCCGGCATTAGACCAGGCAAAGATTCCGCCCGCCAGAGATTTCGCATGAGCATATCCCGCCTGTTTCAAGATACTTGCTGCGATGTTGGACCGATAGCCGCTACCGCACTGCAGCACCAGCGCTTCATCCTTTTCTGCTTTGGGGAATTTATCATCGAGGATTTCGGACAAAGGGAAGTGCTCGGCCCATTTGATCCGGCCGCCGTCCCATTCGGCCGGTGTGCGCACATCTATTATGCGGATATTGCTCTTTTCCAATTGTGATTTCAACTGCTGGGGGGATGTCTGTTCCAGTTGCTCCACGGCCCGCCCGCTCATCAACCAGGCCATAATGCCCCCGGAGAGGTAGCCGAAGATCAAATCGTAGCCGATACGATGCAGTTCGGTGACCATGCGGTCATAGTCCTCGCGATCATCCACCACCAGTATAATTTCCGCATTGGGATCTACCACCATGCCAACCCAGTTGGCTAACTGCTTTTCGAACCCGATATTGATGCTGCCTGGAATGTGGAATCCGCCGAAGGCTGCTGAATCACGGGCGTCGATGATCACGGCACCATCGGTCATCATCTCCTCGAACTGCTGAGGGGTCAGGCTCTTGTCGATCGGACAGGCGTCTAGCGTGGCTGCGCCTTGCAGATTGGTTTGGATGATGTGCGAAAAGCTTTTGGGGCGCACGGGAAAGGCCGACATGACCTCGGTCTTGAAGGCTTCGAAAGACGGAAACCCCAGCATGGGGTTGGCCCGCCGTTCATAGCCGAGGGTAGAGCTCTTTTTGGCGCTCATTCCTCGTCCGCAAAGGGAACCTTCACCATGGGCCGGAAATATTTCCAGATGATCCGGGTAATCGGCCAGCTTTACGTACAGGCTCTGGTAGAGACTTTCCACCTGTTCATCGAGGATTTCAGCCCCGGGCAAATCCGGTCTGCCGATATCTCCCACGAAGAGCAGATCACCGGTCAGCAGCATCTGAGGTTCCTCGGACCGAGCCTTGTCTGTGACCAGCAGTGATACCGAGTTGGGCGTATGCCCCGGGGTGTGCAGCACCTCGATTTTGGCGGCGCCCAGCTCGTAGGTATCGCCTTCCTTAAGCGCCTTGTGTCTGTAATCCACCGGAGCGCTTTCATGAATGTAGATATCCGCTCCCGTGGCCAGCTGAAGCTCCTGGTCTCCGCTGACGTGATCGGCATGCAGATGGGTGTTAAAAACGTGGGTGATCCGCATGCCCTCCTCCCGGGCAATGGTGAGATAATCCTGTACGTCCCGTTTGGGATCCACAACGGCCATGGCCTTGGCCCGGGGGCAGCCGATGACATAGGAAAGGCAACCCATGCCGTCAACAGAAATCTGATTGAAATACATAAACTTCTCCTTTATCCAAAGTTCAGGGGGCCCGTCCGATGACGGCGGAAATATTTGTTCACCGGAATGACCCCCAAAAACCGGTTGATTTCAAATACTAATCGAAAGCCATCTCCGTTTTCCATTCCTTCCAGACGTTGCCGACCAGCTCCGGTCCGGGTTTGAGGGTCTTTAACCCCGGTCGCCAGCCTGAGGGGGTAGCTTCGGCGCCCTTGGTCTCCCGAACAAGCTGGAAGGCCTGTACCTGACGCAGGGTCTCCTGGACATTACGTCCCACCGGCGGGGTCAGCACTTCATATCCCTGGCACACGCCATCGGGATCGATGATGAATCGGCCCCGGTTTTCTACACCAGCAGCTTCATTGAAAACGCCGAACAATCTTCCAATTTTACCGGCGGCATCGGACAGCATGGGAAAAGGGATGCCGCCGTCCACCATCTTGGACAGCTCGTGGTCATCCCACATTTTATGAACAAACATGCTGTCGATGCTCATTGAAAAGATCTCTACGCCAAGCTTCTGAAACTCCGGATATTTTTCGGCGACCGCCGAAAGCTCGGTCGCTCAGACAAAGGTAAAATCACCCGGGTAAAAACAGAGCAAGGTCCACTTCCCCAGGTAGTCGGACAATTTGACGTTGATGAATTTCCCCTGTTGGTATGCCGGTGCCACGAAATCGGGCACTTTTTCTCCCACATGAATCATTGATATCTCCTTTTCAACAAGTTTGCTTTTTTCCTCCGTAGCCTCTTCGACCGGTTCTCCCACTGGACCACCGGTTGGCCGGGCACACCCAACTTCTACTTCTTCTGCCATACATACCTCCTTTTTTTTAATTGTTAATTTCCTCTTTGTTCAAAAGAGTTACATGGCGGCCTTTAACAGGCTATACATCCAGCCAGATGTCGGCTTCACCACCACAGTGAGCACAAACCGCATGACCTTTGATTTTGCCCTCTTTTTTTGGCACAACTTTTGGTACAACCTCCTCGGTACTTTCGTCGGCCAACGTGCAGGTAACAACCATTTCAGCTTCATTTCCACAGTTGGTGCATTCGCATACCTGTTTGAATTTTTTCTCTGCCATTTTTTTTAACCTTCTTATGTTAGCGGGTGATAAGTTTTCAGAACATCCGTCAATTCGTGGCGGTTATCGCTTCCTGATCATCCGATTTAAAGTTCAGCATACGCTTCGGACTCCTTGTAAGACGTTTATGCGACGATCAGGCAAGGTCGAAGCGGTCAAGGTTCATGACCTTGTCCCATGCTGCTACGAAGTCATGCACGAACATATCCTGGGAGTCCTCACATCCGTAGACTTCGGCGACGGCCCGCAGCTGGGAGTTCGAACCGAAGATGAGATCGACTCGGGTGCCGGTCCACTTGAGTTCGCCGCTTGTGCGATCACGACCCTCGA
>JASFFJ010000529.1:0-5723 GCA_050124355.1 Desulfobacterales bacterium
ACGCGTTGAATCACTTTATTTGTGATGGCGGGTCTAATAACTTCGATTTGATCTCCCTCAAGGCTCAAATCCGTAATTTCATTGGCACAGGCGGCATCCAGCTGGGTTGCAACCCGCGGGGCGACGGCCTTGCCGCTTTCGGAAAAGCCGAACCATATCAGATCGGCACCAAATTGTTTGGCGGCATCGACGACGCAGGATGCGTATGGACCGGCTGAAAACAGCTCCAGCCCGGGATCATCGGCAACATATTGCGTATCGGATCCGGCGTCTACCAACGCGGGGATTAGCGATTCGATATTTTTGCCAATCGCCACCACTGCGGCGTCTGTGCCGATGGCTTTGGCTTTGGATAAAAGTTCGGCTGTGCTTTTTTTTAATACACCTTGATTGATGTCAGCAACGACGAGTACTTTGGCCATGATATAATTTTCCTTGTTCGAATCCGGTTAGTGTTTAATGCCTATTGCTAGCTATTTACAATACCTTTGCTTCATTGGCTAACAGGTTGACAACCTGGGCAGTGATGTCGGCCGCATCACCTTCAAATTTCTGCCCGGCCTGGCGCGTTTCCGACTTCATAAATTCAACAATTTCCGATTTTGGCTGGGCGCTGCCAACTTCATCCGGCGATGTACCCAATGCCGCCAAATCCATTACATCGATTTTCTTTTTCTTTGCCATCATGACACCGCGCATGGCGGGCAGCCGCGGTTCATTAATACTAACATCAACCGTGACGACGGCCGGCAGCTCCAACTCGACCATTTCAGTTCCGGCATCTCCCGCTCGGGAGACGTTAATGTGTTGGTCATCGATCACTTCGATGGCAATGACATTGCTGACGCACGGCAATCCCAAAACCTCAGCCAAAATGATTCCGGTTTGGCCGTTATCCGTATCTTGGGCTTGTTTGCCGGTGATGACAAGATCATAGTCTCCCTTTTCGTAAACCTTTTGCAACACCTTCGCAAAAATCGGGGAATCTGCGTTGGCGAGTGATGGATCCTCAATATGAATTCCGTTTTCAATCCCCATCGCATAACACCTGCGGATCATATCGGTGTTGTCGCCGCCGCCGATGCTCACCAACGTCGTTTCCGCACCGTTATTTTCCTTAAGCTGGACGGCGGTTTCCACCGCATTTTCATCCCAGGCGTTGATAACGTATTGAAGTCCGTCTTCAACGATGGCACCGTCCTCCACATGGATGTTTAATTCCACGTCAACTACTTTTTTTGCGGGTATGAGAATTTTCACAGTGTCCTCCTAATCTGATAGGTCCCTGTTCAGGTAAGAATCGAACTGGTATAAATTTACAATGTGACTACGATTTAGCTATATTGTAACTATGTGTCAAGAAAAATGTGGACATTTGCATAAAATCGACAGAATACCTCGTTAATCCAGTATCAAGAATCCAGTATCCAGCATCTTAGTCGATTACAGAATTAAAGGCTTCGTTCCAGGTTAATAATGGTTTTGGAGGGTCTAAATTGGTTGGCGTTAAAGAAATGCATCAGTTTGGAATCATTTCTGTCAACCAGTGTGTTAATTTTTTGGACGCCAAGGGATCTCAAATGATCTGTAAATTCATTGATCAAATACTCACCGATCCCCTTTAGCTGGTAATCGGGATCAACGCCGATGGTATCCAGGGTCGCTTCTTCCTGGAAAATACCATATTCCCCCATCAAGAGTTCTCCCATCACAAATCCGACGACGGTTCCATCTGCTTTCTCCGCCACCAGCGATGTGGGCAAATAATCTTTGGATTTAAATAGCTTTTCAAACTTCATTTCATAGTACGCCGGACGGGAAGCCTTGAGCACCTTCTCGTCAATCCCAACCACCGCGTCAAAATCGTCCGCCTTCATAAGTCTAATTTTAATGGTACTCTCGTTCATGAGGCCTCCTTTCTCTATAATTTGAGGGCCTATCTTTGGATAGTTTGTTGAAGTAAACACATTGTGAGCAAAGCGAACTAAGTCCATCGATTCGTAAATACGATGACGTATTTACTCACTCAGGACTTAGAGCTGAGTGAGCAATTATATCGTATTGGACAATTTTTATATGTCGCTGTAATTGCGAATCGAAACACTAAGTTGCTCGTTCTGGCAGGATCTGCAGACCTGCTGATTGTGCTACCTGAAGGAGTTTGTTATCATAGCAGGCAAATAGAAATTTTTCAGGTAATCTATCATGAACGATGAGGATAGTCAAAAAGCTTCTGGGGGTAGGTTGATTGGCTTAACAAAATGGTTTGCATCAGATTTTGCGACACCTCAGTAGTTCTGAATTTAGTGTTGGGATTTAAGGAGAATAAGGGCAGATAGGTTTTGATCAAAGGCAGGATTGTCTGGGGTTAGACGCTATTTTCACAAGTAATATTCATAGGATAAATTATGAAATTTTTCGGGCAAAATCTCCTTGAGTTTATTTGCATCTTTCGTATCAATGTCATTGAATTTTACGCCATAGGAAAGTAATGCCTCGTTGATTCTTTTTACCCATACAACCTTTCCTGATATTACCAATTCTTCATTATCGGGAAGATCGAGACTTATTAGGATCGGGCTGTCGATCTTTAAATCTTCCTTCGATTCAAACTTAAGTCCGCCAATTGAAATATCCTGAGTGATGACTTCTTCGAATTGTGCTTTATCGAAGGAATCACCCAAACATTGATATCGTATTTCCCAGGATTTGTTAAATCTTTTAAACCGTCTTTTGTCACCGGTTGATTTAATTGTGCAGTCTTTTCCGGCATATTTGGCAGCATACAATGCTTTATCGACAGCCTTAAAAAGCTCCTCGAGATCTTTGCCGTTATAGGGGAAGGTTGAAACCCCGCCGCTAAAAGTTATTTTATGCTTATTGAAAAAATCGTCTTCCTTCAATATCTTTCTGACTCTTTCAGCATACAGTAGCGCACCGTCACCGGTTGTTTCAGGAAGAATGGCGATAAATTCTTCCCCGCCGTATCTGCAGATAATATCTTCTTCTCTACTTGAAAATGATAGAAGCCTGCCAAAATTCGCCAATACTTCATCACCAAAAAGATGTCCCTTCGTATCATTAATCTTTTTAAAATCATCGAGATCGAATAAAACCAATGAAAAGATCTGATTAAATCGAAGGGCCTTTTTAAATTCCTTTTTAACCGCAATATCATAAAATCGTTTGTTGAATAGACCGGTCAGGCTATCTACAAGCGCAAGTTTTTCATTTTCTTTGAAAACTCTCAATTCAACAACAATGGGCTCTTTCATCATTTCTGTATGATTAATAAAATAATCAACGATGGCGACTCTTAACCCGATTCCCCGATTTAATTGGCTTCTGATTAAGTCATAATTATCTATAATATTTTCCCAATGAATCTTTGCTTCTTTTTCGCTGAAACTTAAGTTAATAAATAATTCTAACAAATTGGCAAAAAACTCTTTTTTCGTACCGTCGGACAAAATTTTTTTTATTTCAATCGAAAAATAATTAAATTTTCTCTCCATTTCCAGCAGTGATACAAGTCTTTTCCTTAATTCGGATGTATCATTTTTGGTATTCATAAAAAATCCTCGGCCTAAATTGTTAAATACAGTTCGGTCAAAACCACATTCAGCAAAGTATTGATCCGGTTATCATTTCGGCCAATAGTTTATAAATAATGTTTTTGTGTTAATTATAATAGATTTTCTAAAAAAATAAAATGAAATCTCTCCGCGGCAAGCCGCGGAGTATCATGTTTTAGGATTTAATTCTCTTTTATCGCAGCAAGCAGCAGGGATTTAGTATCAGAAGAGATTAAATAATATTGACTTGTTTAGCCGGTATGGATATTTATGACAATGATCCAAACCCGATCAGTTGCATAGTTGAACCCGCGTATTATTCAATTTCAAACTCAATACGGTCTCGCTAGTACCACTAAATTGGATGTGAAGCCCCAAGTGTAGCGATTCACAACGATTCCAGAAATGGACATTTTAGACGTAAGAGAAGAATTTCCCATTAAGCGCAATCGGGTCTATCTTAACAACGCCTCCATCGGACCGTTGTCAAATCCGGTGATTTCGGCGGTGGATGCGTTTATGGCGGATGTACGCGACAATGGCCGTAACCACTACCCACAGTGGTGCGAACAGGCCGATCATGTCATCAAAAGCCGCATTGCCGGCATGATCGGTGCTGATAAATCGGAGATCGCGTATATCAAAAACACCACCGAAGGCATCCTGATTGTTGCCAATGGGATCGACTGGCAGCGGGGTGATAATGTAATTATTGCCGATATCGAGTACCCCTCGAATGTCTATTGCTGGATGAACCTGAAAAAACGGGGTGTTCAGATCAGATGGATCAGCAGCCGCGGGGGTCGCTTTACAGCAGACGATGTCAAAGACCTCATGGACAGTCATACAAGACTCGTTTCCTTAAGCGCAGTGCAGTTTCTAAATGGTTTCCGGCTCGACCTCGAGAAGATCGGCGAATTGTGTCACGCCAGGAACGTTATGCTGAACCTCGATGCCATTCAGCTGTTGGGAGCGCTTCACCTGGACGTTTCCCGTTACCACATCGATTTCTTATCGGCCGGCGGACACAAATGGCTCATGGCGCCCATCGGTACCGGCATCTTTTATTGTCGTCGGAGCTCGCTGGCAAAGCTTCATCCCATCAATATCGGATATCACAGTGTGGATAAATCCGAGGACGATATTAACTACGATCTCACCTTCAAGCCTCATGCCGGCCGATTTGAAGAAGCGATCGTCAACTTCCCGGGGATTTGGGGGTTGGATGCTGCCATTGATATGATAACGCGCCTTGGCACCCTGCCAATCGAACAACATATTCTCAAGCTCACTCACTTGGCCTATGAGGGCTTGAAAGTCCGCAACTATGAGGTCGTCTCATCATTCGCAGATAAAGAACGCTCCGGTATTCTTTGCTTTAAACACCCCTCCCTGTCGACGCAGCAGATTTGGCAGCGATTGGAGGATGCGAATATACACCTGGCAATCAGGGGGGATGCGCTCAGGATGTCACCATCGTTTTACAACGATGAAGATGAAGTCAATGCAATGTTGGCGGCGCTCCCCTAAATCATTATCCGGACAAGCCGGGACGGAAGATTGAAGATCGAAGATTTGTGGATGTCGCTCTCCCACCGGGGCGTAGGTCTTGTGCCCTATGGGCCGGAGGCCGAGGCGTAGGCGCCACTACCCCTGCGAGCCGTAAGCTTCGGTCTGTCTTTTTTATGATTTTTTAACAGTTTCGTCGAATTCACCAATGGTGATTTCAAGACCAAGGTAAGCAAGAATTTAAAAAACCGAAAAAGGAGGAAGATCAATGAAAAAACGATTGGGAGTCATGGGAATTGCGCTGGTAATGTGCTTGTTTGTGGGGGCTTCATCGGCACTTGCCGAACAGCCACAAAAAGGGGGAAGCTTGGTTTTCGGCTCGGTCACCGAGGTTGCCAGTCTCGATCCGCATGTTTATCAGGGAACCGCCTGGAAGACCATTAATTTATGTCTCTACAACAGCTTGCTGGGTTTCGACGAAAAGGGGCGGCCCACGGGCGCCCTAGCCGAACGCTGGGAAACCCCGGATGCCAAAACCATTGTTTTTCACCTCCGCAAGGGTGTCAAATTTCACAAGGGCCAGGCGTTTACGGCCGCCGACGTCAAGTACTCGCTGGAAAGAATCCTGGATGCGGCCAC
>JASFFJ010000530.1:0-5709 GCA_050124355.1 Desulfobacterales bacterium
CCTGCTTCGACAATACAGCCAAACACTTTTGAAACAGTCCGGTAAGTAAAAAGGAGCAAAAAGATGCCACAACCCGATCACATCGTAAAAGTTTCTCTTCCTGACCAGGACACGCTTTCTGAAGACATCTTAGAATATTTTAACAAATGCGAAGAAAAGTTGGGTCTTATCCCCAACGTCCTGCGCGCGTATAGCGTCAATCCAGAAAAATTCCGCAATTTTTGCGCTTTCTACAACCATCTCATGCTGGACGAGGAGACGACCGACATTAGTAAACTCGAGCGGGAGATGATAGCCGTCTGCGTGTCTTCGGCGAATCGTTGTTATTACTGCCTGGTCGCCCATGGTCACGCAGTTCGCCAGCTCTCGGGCGATCCAGAATTGGGTGAGATGCTCGTTATGAACTACAGAGTCGCCGAATTGAATCAACGCCACCGAGCCATGCTGGATTTTGTTTGGAAGCTTACTCTAACGCCTCACGATATGTCTGAAGACGATCGCCAGAAGTTATGTGACGCGGGATTTTCCGAACAGGATATCTTTGACATCTGTGATGTTGCAGGCTTTTTTAATTACACCAACCGGATGGCCCACGGTCTTGAGATGATGCCAAACCGCGAATACCACAAGATGGATCGCTAAATTTTGCTGTTATCTTCACGCTTTAACAGCGGATGGACGACATGCGAGCAGTAATGGTTGCGGTCGGGTCTCAGCGGGCAGAGGTTCGGGATTTAAAAATGATTTCTTAACTTTTGAAAATGTTTAAGGCAAATCCGTAGTCTCTTTTAGTTCACAACTCCCTTCCGGGCAGAAAAGATTCAGCCAAATACCTTCTTTTTTAGCGGGTTCTGCCCCTAAGGCTGGTATTGTAATTCGTCCGTCATCGCTCACACACGATGCATCCGGACAATAAATTTCAAGCCAAACGCCCTCTCTTTTATCAGTTTCAGCTGCTTTTTTCTTTTCTTCTGGTATCGCAGCAATTTCTGCTTCATTCAAGCCCCGGGCACCGGGGAAAAAAAATGTAAAATGAGTGCTGCTCTCCTTATCGGCCATAATTTCCACCTCCTTTGTCAAATACGGATGCGTCTATTCTTTTTTGCAAGTTTTTTGATACACAATAAAGGTATTTAATAATTCAAAATGTAATTCCTGTCTAAGCCAAGTCAATATGCTAAATCATAGAATTAAAAATACTATCCATGAGAATAGATTTTTGTGTCGGATTGCAAATCCATACCTCCTATTTTACTCTTACCTTCAAATGACAGTTGGATGTCTTTTGAATATCAAAACAAATTTTTACCAGAGAGCATTTACATGTCGGTATTGAAGAATTTTTTGATCCTTTGTTAGGAGGGTTAAATTGTGAACCCTCGCCGTGGCCACAATAATCTGATCAGCCGGATCTTTGTGGAAATCGCCTGGTAGTTTGCAGGATTCCATCGCGATTTCAGGTGATAGTTCGATTACCTTAATACCGCTTTTATTGATTGCATTGTCCAGCCAAAGCTTAGGATCAATTTTCACATTAATACGCCCCTTGACTACCATCATTGCAAACTCCCAGATGGAAATAGAAGCGATTGCGCGTTGATCTGCTATGGTTATTTTTATCCGTTTTTTGACGTTATCGGACAGATGCTTAGTTGCACTATGCGACCAAATCCAAGTATGCGTATCCAGTAGGATCAATTCTTAGTCAAGCTCCCAGGCTTTATCATCGATTACCGGTTCGGTCAGATCACCAATGGTTTCAACAAGTCCCTCCATCGCACCAAGCAGCGGGTCTTTTTCTTTTGGCTGGCCAATGTGCACCAGCTTTGCGATTGGCTTACCGCGTTTGGTGATGACCACCTCTCTGTGGGTTAGCTTGACTTCGTCGAGAATCTTGAAGCAGTTAGCGCGAAACTCTGCGGCGTTGATTTCCATATACAATCATCTCCTTTATGTACATATAAAGATGTACGTTCTGAAAGTCAAGCCTTTTATAAAGTAGACTTAAAAAATAGCAGATACCAATATGGATTGGCAATTACCGATTTTTCGCTTATCAACTATATTTACAATCCATAATCGTCAGGAAGTTTTCTCTTATAATATCACGGAGGGCAAAAAAGGGCCATTTGCATAGAGTAGACGTAACCTAAACTTTCGTGGATAAAAGGGGGTTAGACGTGCCCATGATGGTGAAATTTTCATGGTTTCCCTCTTTTTGGGCTTTGGGTTTGACATGCATTAGCCGCCTGAGGTAAGCATAAGATATCTTTTTCCGGTAAATGGCAATAAATTAGAACCATAAGGAGGTCGATCTAATGGCCGTGGAACGTAATACAACATTTCTTGATTTGTTTATCGAGGTAACCAAAGCAATTACTTCGAGCCTTCACCTCCACGAAGTATTTGATCTCATCACTCAGAAGATCCCTGAAATTCTCAATGTCGATGCGGCAACAATACGACTGTTAGATGCTTCGGGTAAAAAACTGGTATTGAAAGCAGCTCATGGTCTAAGTCAGACATACCTGACCCGCGGGACAATCGATACCGAAGAGCCTGTTTTCAAAGCGCTAGAAGGCGAACCGATTGTCATTGGAGATGCCACGCAAGATCTCCGGATTAAATATCCAGAGGCTACAAAACAGGAAGGCATCAAAAGTATTTTAGTGGTGCCAATTCCAATCCGAGGCAAAATATATGGCATTTTAAGATTGCTAACAAAATACTCGCGCTCTTATAGCCAGGATGAAATTGATTTCGTTACTGCTTTAGGTGAGCAATGCGGTATAGCCATTGAAAATGCACGTATTTTCGATGAACTGCAGACTCAGCTAAATTACTTTGAAGTCATTCATGAGATTAGTAAAGAGATTAATGCTACCTACGAACTCGATAAGATTCTCGATCTTATCGTTACCCGCTTACCAGCGGTCATGAACCTAAAAGCGGCAACCATTAGACTACTTGAAGCTAGCGATGGCAAACTGAAGCTGAAAGCAGCACACGGATTGAGCCAAAGGTATCTGGAAAGGGGGCCGTTGGACGAAGAGATGTCTATGCACTACCTCAGGCAGGGAGAGCCATTTTTTATTCCTGATGCCAAGAAAGACATCCATACCATATATCATAAAGAGGCTGAATCAGAAGGCATTAGTAGCATTTTGGCTGTACCCATAACCTTCCAAGATGAAGTTATCGGAGTTTTGCGGCTGCTCACGGCTGAAACACGCTATTTTTCTGACGCTGACTTCAACTTTGCCATGGCAGTAGCTGGACAGGGTGGTGTTGCCATCCAAAGAGCCATTGACTATAATCGGATAGAAAAGTCTGAATAGTTTCAATTAATTCAGAATGTGAAAACCATTTGGCATAACTCTTTTAACAGAAAAAGAAATTGCAGATCTGAAAGTGGGCGGAGAATTTCTGCCTGGATGAAGAATAACGGAGAATGGAAATGTATTGGAGGCATGAGTGCCAAATTGCTACCTTAGATGACGAGCATTGATATCCGCAAAAAATATCTAGAACCTAAAAATCGTTTTAGCTGACCCATCCCTCCGCAGCAAATCTTCGCATGGAGTCGCTTTTTTACCCGATTGAGGGCTTTCTAAAGGTCCAAATGGCCTCACTTTTCAACATTCGGGCAAATTTTGTATCCTTTTTTTCAAGATTTTCCCATTCCGTCAGGGAATATACGATGATTTCCGCCGGCACCGGCAGGCTGTTGAGATCCCAGCTCAACGACCGGCGTTCGAAGGGCTCGGACGTTTCATTAACGACCGCAATCAAATCGAGGTCACTACCCACCCCCCAGTCGCCCCGGGCGTATGACCCGAAATAACCGAGGCGTATAATTTCAGACCGCTCTTTTACCTGCTCGGCGGTCCAAGAGCGTACCGATCGGTCCACCGTCTTTTGACTAGGCCATTTGAGAACGGACGAATTCAAGGATTTCACCGGCATAATTGATCGCATCCCTGCTTTGAATTTTGCCAAAGTGCTCAAACGGCGCTCCTTCCGGATGCCCGTTGGCATAACGGGTGGGAATGTATAGACCGTCGAGAACTTTGGCCTTATCCAGTAAGTCTTTCGAAACGGTTATCGGCAGTTCCTTTAAAAGCCTGGCAACAACATGCCCCCAGGCCTCCTGCTTCAAAAACAAATGCAGCGCTTTCACCGCTTTTTCAGCGGACTGCTGTGCGGCAAAACAAGCCCATTCATGTCGGCTTTCTTTTTGAGAAGACTTAGCCTGCTCCAGATCCCGCTCGGCTTGGGCAAACCAATCTTTAGATCGATCAGTCATTTGCTTTCCCCGGTATCAATATTATGATGTTTCAGTAGGTTATTGCATATCATGCCCGCTCAAAAATGGCAAGAACCGTACCGATCAGTTTGTCTTTGGCCAGCTTTTCGACAAAGGCCAGTACAGGGGTGATGTCTTGCCGGTCCCGGGTTTCCACGATGATCTGGGCAAAGTGAGGGCTGTAAGGTATCCGGGTAATATTATAATAGAATTGGGGGGCGCTTCGTCCCATGAAACTGGCGACTTTGGTTACCCTCGGAGGGGACAGCAGCGACGCTTCCAGAATCCGGGATACTCGATCAGTGGCGTCCAGGTGCGAACCTTCGGCCAGCTTCAGATCGATGACCAGCTGGTTTCGGTCTGAGGACGGAAAAAACTGCTGGTCTAATCTCCTCGCGGAAGTGATCGACCCGATCACCAAAATCAGGGCGCCGGCCACAACGATTTTCGAATGCTGGAGCGCAAATCCGGCAAGGCGTTTTCCAATCCCTTGCTTGAACGAATCCGCCTGCGACGGGATGGGCTTCAGGCTCATGCGGGTTAAAACCGGTGTTACGAATATGGCAAACAGATAGCTCACCGACAAGGTCAGCATGATGATTACCGGAATGGCCCGGGTAAAGTCTGCGGTCGGACCCTTAGAAATGAGCATCGGTACAAAGGCTGCCAGGGTCGTCGCGGTGGCCCCGGCAAGCGGCTTGCCGAGCTCAGCGACGGCACCGGCTGCCGCAGATCGTCTACTCTGGCCCTGATCCAGGCGCCATTGAACGTTTTCCGCCATGACGATGGCATTGTCCACCAACATCCCCAGGGCCAGCACAAAGGCGGCAATGGAAATCTGATGAAGCACACCGCCTCCCCAGGCGAAAACGGCCAGGGAGGCCAGGGTCACCAAGGGGACCACTGCGGCCACCACCAACCCCATGCGCAGCCCCATGACGGTTATGAGCACGCCGGCCACAATCATCATCCCTGTTGCCAGGGATCGACTCAGATCGGAAAGCCGGACTTGGGTGCGGGCAGGCTGAAAAGTAACCTCATGGATTGACAAGGATTCGAACTCTAGAACCATCTTCGAAACGATACGGCGTACATCTTCACCGAATTTGACCAGATTGATGGCTTTTCGGGGCACTACGGCCAAGCCGACGCTGATTTCACCATTGACCCGCATGCGGGACGATGCCGGCTCTTTGGGGCCGAGGCGAACGTCCGCCACGTCACTTAGGGTAATTGCTTTTCCCGAGGTAAGCATTACGGCCGTATCCGCGATCTCCTCCACCGAACGAAATTCCGTCCTTGACGAGCCGTTGAAAACGCTGTCGATCGCGACGCGCCTGGGCCAAGGGAACGTTGAGTTCGACCATCGCAGCCTTGGCGCTGTTGACGGCGTTATCGAATTC
>JASFFJ010000531.1:0-5708 GCA_050124355.1 Desulfobacterales bacterium
GAATTTAGTGGATGTCGATCTTGTTAAAAAATATTGTCCTGGAGATAGTGCGGTTATCCATGAAAAAGAGGATCTTTTAATTTTCGAATTTACTTCAGAAACCGATGACTATGAGTGGGAAGAAGGCGAAGGGTGGCTGTCAGCGCTGATATCATTGCGTGCGGATATCCTACATGGCGACTATCGCTCACTGTATCTGGCCTGGCTCTTTTGCGTTCAGATGGAAGAAATGGAAGACAATGAACTGGAGCCGGCTGTTCCGCCCAATTTGGCTGAACTCAATGCGCCGCTCAAATCTTTTGTCGACTTTATGCGAATCGATACTGACTTAATCGCTGTGGCAGTTGAAAATAGTAGTTCTGAAGACCGGCAAACCGATCCCAAGGCTTTGAAAACCTGGATCCACAATCTTCCTGCAAAAGAAAAGGATGATATCTTGTTTCGTTTGGTTGAAGCACCAAGCCCTCATCTCGGAGCTGAATTAAAACAACGGTTTCGGCACACAGTTTCTACGACCGCCAAATCTAAAATAGACAATCAACTACGCCGCGTTAAGGATCTGATATCAAGTGCAGAAAAATACGCAAAAGAAAGAAAACGCCGTGCTGCTGAAAAAAAAGCCAGAGAGCAAGCGAAGAGAAAAAAAGAAAGAGCGCTTGCCCGAGAAAAATATTTAAAAAGTCTTGCCGGTCGTGAAGATAGTATGTGGAAACAAGTGGACGTGCTCATCGATTCAAAGCAACCGGCCAAATACGATGAAGCGGTAAAGCTGTTGGTTGATCTGCGAGACCTTTATGAAAAGACTGGAAAGGAAAAGGCTTTTAAACAAAAGTTTCAAACGATCTGCGAAAAACACCGCCGAAAAGCGAGTTTCCTGAATCGGCTGCAAAAGGCGGGACTATGAAGTTGATGATAAAATTTCTTGTAAAAAAATAAATATTTTTGTATCTGTTAACATATGAAATTAATATTGTTTTGCTGGATAGGTTTCACCGATCTTAAAGCCTCGCGGGGAGAGAAAAATGTTGGTTTAGGCCCCATCGCCCAAGCTGTCTCTGAACGTTCATTTCAAGAAATCGTGCTGATTTCTGATGTACCGGACTCAGATTGCAAGGAATACGTAAAGTGGCTAAATACATTTACCTCAGCCCATATTCAAATAAAAAAAGCCAGTTTGTCCAGCCCAACCCATTTCGGCGATATCTATGAAGCTGCAATCGGCGTTGTCAAAGAGACCTTGAAACACAACGACAATGATGTCGAATTGACCTATCATCTCAGCCCCGGCACCCCGGCCATGGCCGCGGTTTGGATCATCATTGCCAAAACACGTTTTCCTGCCACCCTCATAGAATCTTCACTCAAAGGGGGAGTCAAGGTCGCATCGGTTCCCTTCGATCTTTCCGCTGAATTCATTCCGGATCTGTTAAGAAAACCGGACGATAAACTCGAAAAGTTAACCGCCGGTCTCTTGCCCGAAGCTCCCGAATTTGAAAATATTATTCATCGCAGCAACATCATGAAGCGGATTGTCGCCAAGGCCAGGCTGATTGCACCACGGTCGGTTCCCGTGCTCATCGAGGGTGATTCCGGGACGGGTAAGGAGCTATTGGCTCGTGCAATTCATAAAGCCAGCCCTCGCGGGGAAAACCCCTTTGTCGCCGTCAACTGCGGCGCGATCCCAGCTGAACTGATCGAATCCGAGCTGTTCGGCCATGAAAAAGGAGCCTTTACGGGGGCGGAGAAGCAGCGGATAGGCTATTTTGAAGCCGCTAGTACGGGGACGTTGTTTCTGGATGAAATCGGCGAATTGCCGCTGCAGGCACAGGTGAAGCTCCTGAGAGCACTACAGGAAAAGGAAGTTACCCGGTTGGGGGCCTCCAAACCAATACCTTTTGATGTGCGTGTCATTGCCGCCACGAACAGAGATCTGATAAAGGAAATTACAAACAGTCGTTTCAGGCCGGATCTTTTTTACCGGATCGCAGTTGCCGTGTTGAAGCTTCCCCCATTGAAAAACCGGACCGGGGATGTCGGACTTCTCATTGACCGTATTATGGCTCAGATTAATGAAGAGAGCGTCGATGAACCCGGCTATAAATACAAAAAAATTTCTGTGGCTGCAAAAAATCTTATGCTTCAGCATGCCTGGCCGGGTAATGTTCGCGAACTTCAAAATACCCTGACCAGGGCGGCCATCTGGTCTTCCGGCACGACCATCGACCTTGAAGATATTCGGGAGGCTCTACTGCCGATGGTGCAGCCGGATGATGATGGACTTCTCGGCAAACCCCTCGATGATGGAATTAACCTTTTAAATCTTATGGAAAAACTGGCGCAACACTACCTCAAAAGAGCGCTGGCTGAAGTCAATGGGAATAAAACCAAAGCGGCCGGGCTATTGGGTTTTTCGAATTACCAGACATTTACGAACTGGTTGAAAAAATATCGTGTAAAATGATATGGCACGACGATTGCTCTATTGCAAGGGCATGTATGGAATCATCATGAAATCAAAGAATTTTGAATTTCTTCGAAACCGATGGCCGGAGCTTGCAAGCCTCGGGGGATTCGCAGAAAAATATGTCTGGCCGGATTCCGCCAGCGCCCTGGTAAAGCTGAGAACTTTTATCGAGTCGATGATCCACCGATTGTATGACGAGCATGGCATTGCGAAGCCCTCGCCGGATTCGCTCATAGAACTTCTTAATGCCGAGGAATTCAAGCAATCCGTCCCAGCAGTTGTGTTAAATGCGTTTCATAGCATTCGTCTGGCTGGCAATAAGGCCGCCCACGGTGAACCCGTTGTGCGGTTTGACGCACCTGAACTGCTTAAAGAGGCCTTCCATCTCGGCTGCTGGTTTTTTATCATAAACGGTGGCCGCCAGAGCGACTGCCCGGCCTATCATGTTCCCGATAAGATGGATCGCCTCGAAAAAACAAAGGAGGAACTGAAGCGGGATAAACGGCGCATTCAAGAAGCCCTCGCTGCCAAAGAAACGGAGATGCAATCTCTCCTGACCGAACTGGAAACAGCCAGGGTCAAAACCCGTATCACCGAGAAAAAAGTGGCGGAACTCCAGAAACTGCTTTCCATCGGCAAAACCGCTGCAGATGCCATGGGCTTTGATGAGGCTGCCACCCGCAAACGGCTGATCGATACCGAATTGACGGCTGTCGGCTGGGATGTCGGTATCAACGGCGTCAACACCGGAGAAGTGACCCAGGAAGCGGAAATTCAACATCAGCCAACGAAAACCGGCATCGGCTATGCAGATTATGTGCTCTGGGACGACAATGGACAGCCGTTGGCCGTCATCGAAGCAAAAAAAACCGCCGTCAGCGCCGAGTTGGGTCAACAGCAGGCCAAGCTCTATGCAGACGGACTGGAAAGGGTGCATGACCGGCGGCCGGTCATCTTTTACACCAACGGGTTTGACATATATATCTGGGATGACGGATGCGGCTATCCGCCCAGAAAGATATACGGCTTTTATTCCAAAGACAGCCTGCAATATCTTATTTACAAACGTGAAAACCGCCTTTCCCTCCAAACGGTCTCGCCAAAACCGGAAATTGTCGACCGCATTTATCAGGTCGAAGCCATTAAACGGCTTGGCGAAAAGTTTTCCGCAAATCACCGCAAAGGATTGCTGGTGCAGGCCACCGGAACCGGCAAGACCCGTGTGGCCATTGCGCTGACCGATCTGCTGAACCGCACGAGCTGGGTAAAGCGGGTGCTGTTTTTGTGTGACCGCAAAGAGCTCCGTAAACAGGCCAAAAACGCCTACAACGATTATTTGTCCGAGCCCATGACGGTCGTCACCGCCGGCACGGCCAATGATCGGGACAAGCGGATATACCTGGCCACCTACCCGGCCATGAAAAGAATCTACCAGACATTCGATGTCGGTTTTTTCGACCTGATGATCGCAGACGAATCCCACCGCAGCATCTACAACCGCTACCGCGATATGTTCCGGTATTTTGATTGCCTGCAGGTAGGCCTGACCGCCACGCCGGTGGATTTTATCTCCCGCAACACTTTCAAGATGTTCGATTGTGAAGACCGAACGCCGACGGCATATTATCCGTTGGATCAGGCCGTGGAAGAAGGGTTTTTAGTCCCTCACGAAGTCTACACCCACACCACCCGGTTTCTGCGGGAGGGGATCAAGTACAAAAACCTGACGGCCGAGCAAAAGCGTCAGCTCGAAGAGGATGGCGAGGACCCGGCGGACTTCGATTATGAAAACAACCAGATCGACAGGCAGATTTTCAACCGCGATACCAACCGGGCCATCATCCGCAACCTGATGGAAAACGGCATCCGGGACGACACCGGCCAGTATCCGGGCAAATCCATCATCTTCGCCCGCAACCACAACCATGCCGTCCTGCTGGCGGAGGTCTTCAACGAACTGTTCCCTCAGTACGGCGGCAAATTCTGCCGGATCATCGATAACTATGACCCCCGGGCCGAACAGTTGATCGACGACTTTAAAAGCACGCCGGACAGCGAGCCGAAAATCGCGGTGTCCGTCGATATGCTGGACACCGGAATCGACGTACCGGAAGTCGTCAATCTCGTATTCGCAAAGCCAATCCGATCCATGGTCAAGTTCGAACAGATGATCGGTCGCGGCACCCGGCTTTGCCCGGATTTGTTCGGTCCGGGTAAAAGCAAAACCCATTTCAGAATCTTCGATCACTGGGGTAATTTCGAGTTTTTCGACAAGCAGTACAAAAAAGCCGAACCGTCGGTTTCAAAATCTTTGATGCAGCAGCTTTTTGAAGCTCGTCTGGATCTGGCACGAACGGCCCTGGACCAAAGCCAGCCGAAAGCATTTGATTTGGTGATCGCCTTGATTAAAGCGGATCTCGATCGGCTTTCCGAGGAGACCATCAGTGTACGCGAAAAATGGCGCGAAAAACGCAATGTTTCCAGGGCGGAAGTCCTTCAGCGGTTTGATCCTGCTATTGAACTGACCCTGCGTAAACAGATGGCGCCTCTGATGCAATGGGCCGATATTCGCGGAGAAATAACGGCATACCGCTTTGATTTGTTGATAGCCGAGCTGCAGATCGCGCTGCTGAAAAAATCGGGCCGATTGGATGATTTCAAATCGCAGCTACTCGAACGGATCAGCCGCCTCCAGATGCACCTGAATCCGGTGCGGGATAAAGCCGAATCCATCAAAGCGGTCAAAAGCGCTGAGTTCTGGACCGCGGTGACGATCGAAAATCTGGAAACCGTTCGCCGGGAGCTGCGCGGCATCATAAAATATATGGTCAAAGCAACCTATGAACCACCGCAGCCCAAGTATATCGATTTGCATGACGGCCAGGAAAGATTTCAGCCGCTGCCAACCCAACTCAAATTTACCGACATGCCCGGCTACCGCCAACAGGTTCAGGCCGCGCTACTCAAAGTGTTCGATCAAAACCCCACGCTGCAAAAAATCAAGGCCGGCGAACCGGTCACGGAAGCGGATCTGAAAGCACTGACATCCCTGGTTCTCACCCAAAACCCGGATGTGGATCAGCAAATCTTAAGGGAATTTTTCGAAGACACGGCCGATCCGCTCGACCACGCCATCCGCGGTATTATCGGAATGGACGCGGATACGGTCAACGCGCGCTTTGCCGATTTTATTTTTTCCCATCCCGGCTTGACGGCCAACCAGATGAGTTTTCTCAATCTGCTC
>JASFFJ010000532.1:0-5706 GCA_050124355.1 Desulfobacterales bacterium
ATCGTGCTCACGATGCAAATCTTATAGAAAAAGTAACCGCCTATCTAAAAGAACACGATACAACTGGGCTTGATATAAAAATACTTTCGCCCGTTGAAGCCACAAGATTGTCACTAGAAAGTATTAAAGCAGGAAAAGATGTTATCTCTGTCACCGGTAATGTATTGCGTGATTATTTAACCGACTTATTCCCGATTCTCGAATTAGGAACCAGTGCCAAAATGTTGTCCATTGTTCCTTTAATGAATGGTGGTGGCCTATTCGAGACCGGTGCTGGTGGTTCTGCTCCTAAACATGTTCAGCAGTTCGAACAGGAAGGTCATTTGCGCTGGAATTCGCTTGGTGAATTTCTTGCTCTTGCCGTTTCGTTGGAACATTTAGGAAAGACAACCAATAACGATGCAGCTCTTGTGCTAGCCGAAACACTTGACAAAGCCACCGCTACCTTTCTTGAGAATGCAAAATCGCCTTCCCGTAAGGTAAAAGAACTGGACAATCGTGGAAGTCATTTTTATCTGGCTACCTACTGGGCACAGGAGCTTGCGAATCAAAATACTTTCACCGAGCTCAAGACGTTATTTGATGGCGTTTCCAAAGAGTTGGTTGAAAATGAATCGGTAATTATCGATGAATTGAATGCTGCCCAAGGACGTAAAGTTAATATTGGTGGCTATTACATGCCGGTTGACAAATTGGCTGACGCACAGATGAGACCTAGTAATACCCTGAACAAAATTTTAGCCAAACTGAATTAACATTTATTTCGAGGTCCGGTTTAACATATGCATATTAAAAAAGCAGTTTAGTCGATGCGACTGGGCTTGTTTCAGACTTTGCTGAAAAACTCCTGTAGCTCTTTTATTACGGCAACTCTGGTATCCAAAGAAATTTCATTTTCAAAAATGAATTCCAGCAAAAAAATCATTTTATAATCCACAGAGGTTGTCTCATACTTCTGGTATGAAGAGACCCTTACCTCCTTCGGTACGGCATCCTTATGCTTTTCAAACAGACCTGCGCGTAACAAAATAAGATTGATCGCCTCCCTGGCATCATCAAGATTCTCCAAAACAATCTCTATCCCATCCAATTTCTTAACGGCCTTAATAATCTTTTCGCATTCAACTTTTATTTTCATTTTACCCGTCTCGATAAATTTATTGGCTATGTGAACATTTTTTGATATTTCTGTCCACGGATGGCAGCCGAAAGTCATAAGAAGTTGTACCTTTAACCCCAAACGATAAAGGTTTTACCTTGCGCGCCATCGACCTTGCTTTATGGATGTCCCTGATCATATCATCATTATCCTGAGATATCAAAGAGAGCCATGTAGATCGAACCGTTTGGCCAAAACCTCTACCCGTTTATCTTATCCCAAACTATTGTCATTTGCTTGATTTTAGATACAAAGTGTGCCATTGTTGCATAAATTTGCAATTACCGGGTTCAACCTTTAATCAAAAGGGAGAGCGTCTGAATGGATTATAGACCCTGTTTCCGATATTGGAGATGGGGTTTTTATTTGATTTTTATATCAAAAATTTGACGGCGGCTGAAAGGCATAAGTATGAACCCATGCTTATATTCTGAATAATTTAGCGAGGAAGGAAAATGAAAGAAAGCATGACCCGGTCTTATTGTCTGGCAAAGGAACTGTCACAGCTTTTCGACTTGGAGGGCAAAATAGATACGATGCTTTCAGTTTCCATGTACTACCTCAACCAGCTCATGGATTCCGAGAGGTCATCGATATGGTTATTTCAACATTGGAATCAGCAGCTTACCATATTTTCCTCTCTTGATCTTGAGAAGAATGAAATTCGCATTCCAAAGTCGTGCGGTGTGGCCGGATGGGTGTTTGTTAACCGCAAGCCTGCTATCGTAAATGATGCTTATGAGGACAGCCGTTTCTACAGTAAGGTAGATGACATGACACGTTTTCATACGCGTAATCTGGTCTGTACGCCCTTAATTGATTGCAAGGATCATTGTTTAGGCACACTTCAATCATTAAACAAAAAAACAGGGGATTTTACAACCGACGATCTTGAATTGCTGGACCTGGCCGCCCGTATGGTCGCTGTTGCCATTAACAACAGCAGACGCTATAAAGAAATTTTAGTTACCAACGAAGCCCGTAGAAACTTTATAAAAAAGATTTCCGGTAACATTGGTAATATTTTCGATTAGCTGTAAACCTGAGAGGGGAAAATAACATGGATCGTATGAATGCTTACGATAGGGTTATGGGTGTCTTGAGCGGCAAACGGCCCGACTATCCGCCTGTTGTACCTATGGCACGCGAGTGGTGCAGCAAACAGGCCGGTTTTGATTTGATCGATGAGCTTGAAAGCGTTGAAAGGCATGTCTACGCCCAAACCTATGCCGTCGATAAATTCGGCTATGACTGCGTTTGGGATATGTTTGCCTGTCATTCCGAATCCGAGGCCATGGGATCGGTACTCAAAATCTCCCGTGGCCATCCGCCGTCAGTGGAAATCCCCGCCGTACAAAACTATGAAATCGATTTGTCGCGCCTGAAGCTGTTCGATCCGCACCAGAATCAAAGATTAGGACTGATATTGGAGGGAATGCGGCGACTGAAGAATCGATTTAAACACCAGGTCCCGGTTATCGGTTACATTCAGGCGCCATTCAGGCATGTTTCCATGCTACGCGGTTCAGAGAATGCCATGCGGGATTTGTACAAGGCTCCTGATTCCCTCCGGAAACTTTGCGAGATTGCTCTCAGCAGCCTCATTGTATATGCCGTAGCTATTATCAGCACGGGCGTAGATATTCTTTTTGTATCGGACCCGAGTAGTTCCGGGGATGCCATCTCCAAAAAACATTGGGAAGAATGGGGGAAACCACTGACCTCCCGCCTTGTCAACCTCGTCAAGCCCACCGGCATCAAAACGATCATGCATGTTTGCGGAGACAATTCGGACCGGCTCGAAAGTTTTGCCGAAACCGGAGTGGACTGCTTGAGTCTCGATGAAGGGGTTGATTTCGAAGCAGCGCGAAATTTGTTGGGGCCACGATACTGCCTGATGGGCAACGTCAGCACGAGCCTCCTGGCGATGGGCAGCTCTGAGGATGTGAAAGAGGCCACCCGGGAGGTAATCGATAAGGCCGGTCGAGACGGAGGGCTGTTGGTAAGTGGCGGCTGTATTTTACCGGCTATCTGTCCACCGGAAAATATACAAGCTATGGTGGAGACTGCTAAGACCTCTTAAAACGGTAAGTAAACGAGCGGACCGGTATCTTAGATTAAATTTTGTCATGGGTTCCTCCAGGAAGGCCAAGGGTCAGATATTTCAAATTTTTTGATAGTAACTAACAGAAGGCGAGTTTCGATTGAGAAGGAGAAGCATCTCAGAACAGGAAACAAAATGAGGCCAGTTGTCGAAAGAGAGGCCAAGCTGCGCTATGTTTCTCGGAAAACAAGATGTTGAAACGATCAAACTTGATCGATTGCCTGACTGAATTACACGAAATTAGCCAATTCTTTTAAAACTTATTTTTGCAGAAATTAGCGAGTCCAATAAGAAATAAACCGCTTAAAATTAGAGCAACAGGTTCTGAAATTAAGTTTAGTGCTTTATAGTCAAGATGCCACCAGGCAGCAATTATTATAGGTGGTATTATCGATATTATTATTGGCTTTATCATTTTTTCCCCCCAAAAAAAAAGTCTTAAAAAATGGTACAGCCATTAAATCCATAAATCTCCTCTTTTACCGTGTCGACCTAGATTGAAAACCGTCCGATTAAGGGCAGCGAGAGACGACCACTTAGATATTAGGCTAACGAGTGGGCAATGATTGACTCAGATAGAAGCTAAGAAAGAAATTACATTAATTGCAAAAATCTTGCCAATTTTTTTACCTCATCAGATTTTACAATCTTCTAAATAAATCATATGGATATATAAATTTGAAAATTTTGGCCTTTTGAAAATATGAAATGTTTTACATAGAAATTAAGTAATTTTTTTCACAGCATGCAAGTTTCAAAGAAATGTGACATTGTGTTTTTTGATAAAAGTTAGGAGCAATCGATAACGATAAAGTGATTATGACATCAAATGAACTAATTTTTTGTCAGGTTGTTATCTAAAATTTTAACATGTAATTTCTGACGACCGAATCGGCGTGCTTTGTAATACTCATTTTTTTCCATAGCAATATCTACCCGGTTACGGTAACGTTTATTCATTCGGTCCGTTACCAAACACACACCAATTTTATCCACGTATAAATGTGAGCCCAGCGGTACAAAGTTGGCAGCACACCGCATTTCACCTTTGGCCAGGGCGCTACAGATATCTTCTCCATTTGCGGCGATGCAGGGGGTATCGTCTGTCTGCCGGGGGTCACCGACATTGTAAGCAGTTACAACACGAATTGTTTCACTTTTAACTCTGTAATGCTGACTTTTATGGACCAGCACAGGTAACATCGTGGATTCCGCATATGCAATTCCGAGAGCTGCAAAAGTTATTAGTAAGGTAAAAAGACTTTGAACAAATCCAGCTAGTATTATACTTTTGACTTTTTCTTTTGACCTCATTATTATCCTCCCTTTATTGGCGATCGCTTGACAACTCTTGCTAGTTTTACTGCTCCTCGAAATCGTAAGAAGCTTGATAAGGTAGTCATTCACAAAGGCAAATCGCGTGCCAAAATTAAATGGCTAAAATAATACAATAAATATAAGCAGATACCCGATTTTGTAGTTGTAACTAGCCGTCGCGAATTATGAAAGAAATTGGATAGAATGGTGAAGAAAAGTTCCCATTGAACGGGACGGATACTGACAGAGATAGCAGGTCACGTAGTAGTTAAACAGATTCAAATTTTTTTGCTGCTAGCTTATGACCAAAGGAAAAAGACTTGACGACAATCACCAATTCATATCACTCGTTCGGTACTATCTTAAAATCTACTGTGGCGTTTATGCCTTAAGATGTGAATAAATACCCATAAAATCCGGAGAATTCTTTCCGCATTTCATCAGCTTCCACCCTTCAACAAAATCTCCAACAATCTGTAATAAAACACTATTTTAAATATTTTGATCTATGGCACAAACATTGAAAAGCTTGAAGCGAGATGTAACTTATTATTTATGCTTATGACTATCTATAGAGTACTACTCGTATCTGACGACAAAGTTGTGGAGGTGGAGAGTGGACAACGAAGAAAGACTCGCACTTGCGGAAAAGGTTCAAAAAAGTATCCAGAAGAGAACCGTCAACTATCGGCTAGTGCAGAGGAGAGAAAAGATTGAAAAAGAATTCGAAAAAAAAATTCAACATAAGTAAATACTACCCGACAAGCATAGGGCAGGCTGTCCAGCACCTTCTATATCATTTGCCATTTAAAGATAAACTAGAAGTTGCCATCAAAACCGAGCGTGAGTTAGCGAAGCTGCAGACGTCACTTGGCAATTATATTCAACATGTGTTTAGGATAGACGGTAACATGAGGCTCATTGAATCATGTCTACCACATTCCAAGAAAAGGGCGATTGATTCGGAAGATGCTTCCAAAATAATTATCAAGGAATTTTGGAAGCAATTGAAGGGTACACAGAGATCAGCACCTCCGAAATAATTATATCCATCCGACACGGTGGTCCCTTATTTGACGTCGGAAGAAAATCATTTACAACAATAATCTTCCCTAGGCGAACCTTT
>JASFFJ010000533.1:0-5694 GCA_050124355.1 Desulfobacterales bacterium
TTATCAAAATCCCTGATATTTTCAGGTTTTCAAAACAAATCCTCAGTGCTAACAGAATTCATATTTGATATCGGAATCTAAAATTTTAACCGATATATCAAATTGTGAAAGCATAGCAATCTCCTAATTTTAGGGATCTATGTAATTTTAGGTTGGTATGGCAAATTTACAGTTTTCGTGCCGCCATGGAATTTAAAATTAGCCGAAGCAATATGACAACTGAGGTTTTGTGGATGCGGTTTGCGATTTCTGAAAGCAATAGCAGATTATAACGACAATCCAAAAACTATAAATTTTAGTGCTGCACTGGGATTCATTCTTGGAATTGTTGAACTTCAGACAGTGGCCTAAACTCAAGAATAGGATAATCATTCACGACCTAAACATGTCAGTTTTAAATTACCTTTTCTCCAATTCCTCTTTGACAGTCATACCAATTCTTTCTAATGTTAACGGCTTTTTAATATATTTGCCTGTACCTAATTTTTGTGCTTCCTTCACGTCTTCTGTTTCAGCGAACCCACTGACTATGATAGCCTTTTGTTTAGGGTGACTCTCTATTATCCTCTCGTATGTTTCACGACCATTTATGCCCGGATCCATAATCATATCAAGTAATAATAAATCTACAGTATTTTCTTTCAAATACTCAATGGCCTCTTCTCCACTGCGAACAGCTTTAGTTTTATAACCGAGTGTATCCAGCATCATACAGGATATCTCTCTCTGGCTTTTCACATCATCAACGACCAGAATTATCTCTCCGTTTCCTTTGTAATCATTAATGGGTAAGGACATAGCCTTATCCGATATTTCAGCTCTTATTATTGGAAAGTACAGTTCAAATATTGTGCCGTTCTCGTTACTTGTCACATCTACGTAGCCTTTATGATCTTGTACAACATTCCATACGACGGCCAGACCTAAGCCGGTACCACTTCTGCCCATTACCTTCTTGGTATAGAAAGGTTCAAATATCCTCTCAAGGTCATCTAATGGTACTCCCGAACCATCGTCGGATACAGACAGAACAACGTATTCACCAATATTGACTTTATCATACCCTCTTAGAGGTTTATCTATAAAACGGTTCATGGTTGATATGGTGACAGTACCACTGCCTTCAATCGCTTCAGAGCCGTTTGACATTAGGTTCATCACTACCTTTCTGATATGAACATGGGACCCGTTTATATTAAGTAATTCTGCATCAAGATGGGTCTTGAAAGTTACTGTAGGATGAAACTGTTCAAGCCTTTTAAACTCCGGAGAATTTAAATAGTCACTTATCAATTCATTTAAATTCAATGGTTCTGTTGTTATGGCGACTCCTCTTGCTACGGTCAACAGATCCTGGACTATGGCGACAGCCCTGTTTCCGGACTCCTGTATTGTCTCTATAGGTCCTCTGAGTTTGCTGTTTTGAGGTATATCCATTAAAATCAATTCCGGATAGCTAACAATGCCTGACAAAACATTATTCAAGTCGTGTGCAACACCACCTGCCAAAAGGCCAAGGGACTCCATTTTCTTTGACCTGGCGAGCTTTCCTTCATTCTCCCGCAGCGCCTCCTCGGCCTGTTTGCGCGTAACTGCAGCCCCGATTATTTCGGCGAGCGTACGCAGGGGGACTAGTTCTTTATCGCCCCAGGCTCTCGTAGAGGCCACATTATCGAAGCCCAGGAAGCCTGCCAGTCTATTTTCAACCAGAAATGGAACGATGAGGACAGACTTGATGTTCTGAGCCTCCAGGATTTCTTTTTCCGCCCGGGCTTCCGACGGCAGCTCGGCAACGTTATTCACGTGAATGTTCTCCCCCGCTTCCAGTAACCTCATCCACCAGGGGAACATGTCAAGGGGTAGGCCCTGTAGGTTCTCGATTTCAGGTTTGACCCCAGGAGCGCACCATTCGTGGGTGTTGTTCATGGTGGCTCCACCGGAAGTAAACTGGAAAACGTAGGCTCGTCCGGCCGCACAAAAGTGGCCAATATCTGCCAGGCATGCATTGATGGACTTGTCCAGTTCGCTCAGCGTCTGGAACCGCTGGGATGCCTTAGAGATGATGCTTTCCAAGGACGCTTTGGTGGCAAGCGCCTCTTCCGCCTTTTTACGCTCGGTGATATCTTCGGCTATGCCAGTGATACGGACTATTTTGCCGTTCCCGTCCTTGACGGCATATCCCGTGTCCGAGATCCAGCGTTCGGAACCATCCGGTCTGACAATTCGATATTCCCTTGGTTCGCCACCACCAGTATCAAGAATGCGGTTGAAGGTTTCTTGTGCATGCTTCACGTCGTTTGGATGGATACTCTCACCCCAATCATCGTAGCGCTCATATAATGATTCGCGTGATCGGCCCCAGATTAGGTCATAGGCGGGACTCACATAGAGTACCCGTTGCTCTTGCCAATCAAACAACCAGAATACTTCCCTAATGTTTTCGGCAATTTGACGGAACCGTGCTTCGCTTTCCTTGTACGCGTCTTCAACCTGTTTATTCTTCGTGATGTCCAATCCGACACCGAGTAAGTAAGCCACCCCGTCATACTCCACTCTCGCGCCGGTGAGCACGTGGGGAATTTTACGACCATCCTTGGTTAGAAAATTGGTATCCACCTGAGATACCCCTGTTACAAAAACCTCTTTGATTCTCCTGTGTACTATATCTTTCTCATCATCATCAAAAAAATCGAGCGCATTCATCTGCTGAATGTCTTCAGCTGAATAGCCGGTCACCTTTTCAAAATTATCATTCCATCGCAGCATGCGGCCGTTCTCTGCAAACATGTAGTAAGACCCCGGTAACTGACTAATTAGGGTTTCCGAAAAATTCTTCTCGCGAAGCAATTCGATTTCGGCCTGCTTGTGTTCTGTAATGTCGGAGATGCCTCCAACCCATCGTACGGGTCGGTTCTGGCTATCCAGAACCGGGGTGGCGTGGTCGTGCCAATACCGCCAGGTGCCATTCTTGTGCTTCACTCGATAGTGGTAGTTGATATCATGAGTGCCAATGCGGTGCTTCTCCACCGCGTCTGCTAATTGAGGACGGTCCTCGGGGTGTATGATTTCGATCCAACCATTGATAGTCGGCGGCACCTCGCCAGGGGCGTAGCCTAATTCCGCAGCGATGTCCGAGAACCATTGCAAAGAGTCAGTCTGAACGTTCCACTCATAGAAGACATCGTTAGTGGATTGGGCCACCAGTTTGAATAACTCCTGCGAACGCTTGCTGGTGGTAATGTCTGTGTGTATCCCCACCAAGCCCAGAACCAGACCGGTCTCGTCAGTAAAGGCGTAGGCACGCAAAAGGATGTCCAGCACCCTTCCATCGGCGGCATACATCTGAACCTCACCGCTCCATTCTCCACCAGCCATGATCGTTTCAAACACCTCACGGCCCACATTTATATCACAGTAGAGAGTCGCAGGAGGGTCTACGCCGATATCCCCGAATAGGGCATCGAAGGCGGCGTTTTGGTACCAATGGCGCCCTTCTGGTGTTGAGATTCCAATGGCATCCGTTGCATTTTCCAAGACTTTTTTGAATAGCTTCAGGTGCTCTTCGGTCTGTTTGCGGTTGGATTCCGATTGTTCTAATGCCTTGACTCTTTCTTTCTGATCTTCACGGGTGGCCAATTCAGACATGGTTGTTAAATATTGTTTAAGATTTGGGTAGAGCTACGCTTACTCGCATTATAGATGAATTTATATAAATGTCAGGATACTAAAGTTAGTGTACAATAGTTGCCAGATCGAAAAGAGATATTACCGCCATATAAAGCAGGCAAATCGGTACAGAACCAGATGCGAATTGAATTCTGTGGCCCATGAGTAAAAAAATACCACAAATGGCTAAAATACACAAATAATGGTAACACTGCCTACAAATAACTGGCCTATTCCCACAATAATAATTTGCCACCAAAACATTGCATATTACATCAACCAATTTTCAATTTATACATTGAATAAAATCGAACAGGAAGAAGAGACGCAGACGCTGTATAAAAAGATGCTGTTTAAACCAGGTTTCGAAATTGATATCTTAGGCTGAAAATTAGGGGTGAGGTGCAAACAGGTTAGAGCTATAATGCGAATTGCCTTTAATTCGGAAACTGCCATATCATCTGGCAAACCTTGTGCTTTTTATTGGTAAGTTTGATTAGTTTAGATGCTACCCACTTTGGGAAACGGTTAGCTATTGTTGAACGTCGCTCTTGCCCTCATCCAGCATCTTACGTACCCTGCGGGAAAGCTCCACCAAGGCAAACGGCTTCTGAATAAACCCGCTACATCCCCGTTTCAGAATTTCTCTGGCCTGTCCGCTGATGCTATAGCCGCTTGATAGGATGACCTTCACGTCCCCATTGACCTCTTTAAGACGATCGTAGGTCTCCCCGCCACTCATGCCAGGCATGATCATGTCCAGGATCACAAGGTCGATCTCCTCTCTCTGTTTCTCATACAGATCAAGAGCCTCTTGGCCGCTCCCAGCGGTGAGGGCTCGATAACCCAGCTCTTCCAGCATCGCTTGCCCCACCTCAATGATTACTTTCTCGTCGTCCACAAGGAGGACCGTCCCCTGGCCGTAGTGAATCTTATGTCGGTCCGGGCCTTCTTTGACGATCTTCTTTTCCGATGCGGGCAGGTAGATGTTGAAGGTGGCGCCCCTTCCCTTTTCACTGTAAACCTTGATAAAGCCGCCGTGGTTTTAACCGCTGCATAACAGGTTTTTTCAAGCGAAAGTGTCGCGCTGACTCTCCTTGCGAGCGCATTGAGCACGGCCAGCTCCTCCGCCCGGCGATGTAGCTCCATTTCAATCTGCTTACGCTCGGATTCACCCTGCTCCAGTTCCAGAACCTGCTGCTCCAGTTCTTCATAGGTGGGTTTTTCAGACATTTTCATTACCTGCGCACTTTTATTCCCGTGAATTTACGAAGTCTTGCACTATCCTTGTGTGATTTATGATTCAAGATTTTTCATCGTATTCATATTTTCATGGCCTCAACATGACCTAAGTCATAAACGAATGAACCGAATTTGGGAGCAAAGGGGCCAAGTCAGCAATGGTCATTCCAAGAAATACAGATGATATTTGTGGGGTCCTAATACAGATTCGATGAAGCGGGCTTTGGTAAAGGCGCCGAGTTTTGACATTGAAACATCCTTTCACGAAAGAAACTATATTTTAACTGTAAGCATTTGATTTGTCGAATTAAAACATGAAAACTCTGTTGTGGTTATACGTTACCAAGACGCCGCAGATTTGGATCATTTGACAATCCGAAGGCTATTATTGTGGTTTCTGGAGAAACTGAACATATCCTGTAATATATGTCCGACAAAGCCCCACGGCAGGAGATTCGAAGAGGACTTTTAAAAGGGGAACAGCTACATGCTCTTGCACCACAACCAGAATTACGGTAAGCATGACCGGTTAACAGCAGGGCAATTTAGGGAACTGTGCAACTCATGGCGATATTAAACTGCAAGGTAAATGAAAATATAAGATCCCTGATTAATATCGATGGTGATGTCGCCGCCCCTTGATTCGGCATAGACAATCCAGGCCGGCTTGTCACCCGGACCGCATTCCAGATTCGGATACGACTCCCCGGTTTTGCCCTGGTACCAGGAAAGCAGCATCGGATCATCACAGATTTCTTTGGCCCGTTGTTTGGCAATATCCTTTGC
>JASFFJ010000534.1:0-5689 GCA_050124355.1 Desulfobacterales bacterium
ACTGGCCATCGTGGTGTTGCTGTTCTTCCTGCGCAACATCAGAAGCACGCTGGTAATTTCCCTGTCGATTCCGATCTCAATTGTGGCAACTTTTGCCTTAATTTTCTTCGGAGGATTCACCCTCAATTTGATGACCCTGGGCGGACTGGCCCTGGGGGTCGGTATGATGGTCGATAGTTCCATCGTCGTGCTGGAAAACATCTTCCGCCGCCGAAATGAAATTGGCGAAATGCCGGAGAAAGCATCGGTTGAAGGTGCCCGGGAGGTCGGACCGGCAATCATCGCCAGCACCATTACCACGCTGGTAATTTTTCTGCCGTTGATTTTCGTGCGTGGTGTCTCGGGCATCCTTTTTAAGGAGCTGGCATACGTGATCATATTTGCACTCATCTGTTCGCTGACGGTGGCGCTGAGTCTGGTGCCGATGCTGGCGTCCAGGCTCCTGACGTCAAGCCAACAGGCCCTCGAGGCGACGGTATCTCGGAGGAACCGCTGGGCCGTCGCCGCCAATTCCGTCTTTACGGGCCTCGAAAACACATACCTGGATTTGTTGCGTTGGGTTTTGGTCCACCGTTTGGCCACCGTCTTTGCGTCAGTGGCCGTGCTCGGTGTAAGTCTGCTGCTCTTGCCCCTGATCGGCAGTGAATTTTTGCCACCCAGTGATGAGGGCGAGGTTCGCATCAACGGCAAGATGGAAATCGGTACCCGCCTCGAGCTGGTCGATCGGCAGACCCAAAAAATGGAGCAGATCATTCAACCGGCCGTGCCCGAGGCCGTGGCGTCGGTGGTCAGCGTCGGCGCCTCCGGCTGGCGGGCTGATGCGGGGTCAGAAGGCGAAGTTCGCATGTCTTTACTGCCGGCCGCCCAACGCGAGCGCTCTAATGTGGAAATCGCCAAAGATCTGCGGCGCCGTCTGGACGGCAGGGTCCCCGGTATGGAGATGCGTGTCCGGGCACCGCAGGGTCAGTTTTTACTGGATCGACTGCTGGGCGGTGATGAGGGGTTAACCATCGAGATCCGCGGCTACGAGCTGGCCACGCTCGACGCCCTGGCCGGCAGCGTTGCAAAGCTGATTGTAGGTGTATCGGGCATCACCGATGTTCAGACAAGTCTCGAAGCCGGCATTCCCCAGCAGGAAATCCGCGTGAACCGAGACAAGGTCGCCGATCTTGGCCTGAGTGTTCGCAATGTTACCCAGCTGCTGCAAACCGCGGTGGCCGGCTCCAAAGCCGGTGAGTACCGTGCCGGCGGCAATTCCTATCGCATACTGGTTCAACTCAAGGATGCCGAGAAGCGCTCCTTAAACGAAATTCTCAACCTTTCGCTGACAACGGCATCTGGTGAAAAGGTGGTGCTGCGCAATCTCGTCATTACCGAAGCCAGCCGCGGTCCGATTCTGATCGACCGCAAAGACCAGCAGCGAAGAGTCACCGTCCGCGCCAACGTTGCGGGACGCGATCTAGGTTCCGTTGCCTCTGAGGTGCAGGTATTGCTGGATCAAATTCCGCGCCCCGTCGGTTATGACCTGATGGTTGCCGGCAATTTCGAGGAACAACAAAAGGCCTCCCGAGAACTGTTCATCTCACTCGTGCTGGCGCTGGTTCTCGTATATATGGTGCTGGCCTGTCAATATGAATCTTTACGGGATCCGCTGGTCGTCATGTTTTCTGTTCCGCTGGCGGCAGTCGGCGTGCTGGTGACGTTGTTTATTACGCAAACGACGCTGAATGTGCAGTCCTATATCGGCTGCATTATGCTGGGGGGGATCGTGGTCAACAATGCGATTCTCCTGGTGGACCAGGCCGGCCGTTTGATTGGCGATGGGATACATATCCGCGAGGCCCTAACCGAGGCCGGCCGGCGCAGATTGCGGCCGATTCTGATGACAACATTGACAACCATTCTCGGTCTCATGCCCCTGGCTCTGGGCATCGGTGAAGGCTCCGACGCCCAAGCCCCGTTGGCACGGGCGGTTGTTGGAGGCCTCACCGGGTCAACGCTGATTACATTGGTACTGATTCCGGTTGTCTATTCATTGTTTCATCCTGTCCCGAAAGCGAATCGCGGGTGATCTGTTTAGAAAATTTTTAATTTAATCAAAAAATGCGGCAAATACTTGGATAACGGTTTCTATGGAGACAAATTTGTAAAGCCGAATCTGAGGGCCAGAAGGAAAATGATATTATGTCGACCATTCAATTCAAACTCAACGGCAAATCTGTCACCTTGAAAGTTGCTGAAGAACGTATGCTCCTGTGGACATTGCGAACTGATCTGGCCTTGACGGGGGCTAAATATGGTTGCGGCGAGGGATTGTGCGGTGCCTGTACGGTGCTGGTCGACGGGGAGGCAGTGCTATCATGTCAAACTTCCGCTAAGGATGTGGGCGGTGCCGAGGTCGTTACCATCGAAGGCCTGGCCCAAAAAGGGAACCTGCATCCGATCCAACAGGCTTTCGTTGATCATGATGCCCTGCAGTGCGGCTTTTGCACGTCGGGAATGATTATGAAAGCTCACCACTTTTTAGCCGAAAACCCTCATCCGACGCAAGATGAAATCATTGCAGCCATGGATGACAACCTTTGTCGCTGCGGGTCGCATGTCAGAATTGTTCAGGCCATTCAAACCGCCGCAAGACGAATCAAGAAAGGAGGACAGGGATGAAAACCGAAAAAGTTGTCAAAGCATCAACCGTTCATCCAACGGCCTCCGCGCAGGTGACTCGCCGGGAATTCATCAAGCGTTTGGGTTCGCTGGGCGGCGGTATATTTGTCTACGCGTCCTTGGGAGATCCGTCGTCCTGGGCAGCTTCACCGGCGGACTTCAATGCTTTTTTTAGAATTGGCGCCGACGGTCGGATTACCTGTTTTACCGGTAAAATTGAGATGGGCCAGGGGGTTGTGACCTCTTTGGCCCAGATGCTGGCTGATGAACTTGTCGTCCCGCTGACGTCGGTGGAAATGGTCATGGGGGATACCCTGCTGTGTCCTTATGACAGGGGCACCTTCGGCTCTCTGAGTACCCCCTATTTTGGTGTGACCCTGCGGCAGGCGGCCGCCGAAGCGCGCTCGGTTCTTGTTCAAATGGCTGCCGAGCAGCTGAATGTGCCGCCGTCGCAGCTGAAGGTTAAGGAAGGACAAATCATCGATGGAAAGAATCCAAACCGGAGGGTGACGTACGCCAAACTTACGGGTGGGAAAATCATCGAACGTCGTTTGAAACAAAACGTGTCCCCCCTGCCGGCTTCCCAGCACACCATTTCTGGAAAAGCGACCGGCCGCATCGACGCCCGCCAAAAAGTGACCGGTGAAGCGCACTACTCGGGAGATATTCGGCTTCCTGGAATGTTATACGCCAAAATCTTGCGACCCCCGGCCCATGACGCCATCCTAAAAGGTATAGATTTGGCGTCTGCCAAAAAACTCAAGGGGGTTACAATTATACGGGAAGGCGATCTGATTGCCGCTCTTCATCAATATCCGGATGAGGCCCAAAAAGCCTTGGACAAGATCAACGTTGAATGGGAGCAGCCAGAGCCGGAAGTTGACAATCGCACCATATTCTATCATCTTCTTCGTTCTGCACCGTCCGCAGAAATCATCGCACAAAACGGCGACGTCAAAAAAGGGCGCAATCATGCCGTACAGAATTTCGAAGCTACGTATTTGAATCATTATGTCGCCCATGCACCCATGGAGCCCCATACCGCCGTGGTGCAGATTGAAGGCCAAAAGGCCACGGTCTGGGCATCCACCCAGACACCGTTTTGGGCGCAGCAGGAGGTTGCCCGCACACTGGGGCTGCCATCCCAAAACGTGCGGGTCATCACGCCTTTTGTGGGCGGCGGATTCGGTGGCAAAACCCGCAATCAGCAGGTGATCGAGGCCGCCCGACTGGCCAAGCTGGCGGGAAAACCGGTGCAGGTGGCCTGGACGCGCAAAGAGGAATTTTTCTACGATACCTTTCGGCCCGCAGCGGTGATCAAGGTAAGATCCGGTCTGGACCGCAGTCACCGGATCGTTTACTGGGATTATGACAACTATTTTGCGGGTTCAAGAAGCTCCAAACCATTTTATGATATTGCCAACCAGCGGGTTGCCGCCCGTGGCGGTTGGATGGGTGGCGGCAGTCAGGCGCATCCTTTCTCGGTTGGCGCCTGGCGGGGCCCTGGCAGCAACACCAATGTTTTTGCCATGGAATCCCAAATTGACATGATGGCCACGGCCGCCGGTTTGGATCCCCTCATATTTCGTCTCAACCATTTGACGAATAAACGCATGCGCAAGGTACTCAAAGCTGCCGCTGAAAAGTTCGGTCACCGATTTGCCAAGGCCCCCACCAAGAAGGGGTTTGGCATGGCCTGCACGGATTACAAGGGAACCTATGTTGCGACCATGGCCGAAGTCAAGGTCGACGAAACGTCAGGGGTGGTCCGGGTACTTCGGGTTGTTTGCGCGCAGGATACCGGTGAGGTGATCAATCCGGAGGGCGTCAGATTGCAGATTGAAGGCTGTGTCACCATGGGACTGGGTTATGTCTTAAGTGAAGAGATTCGTTTCAGAGGCGGTAAAATCCTCGATGAGAATTTTGACACTTACGAACTGCCTCGGTTTTCATGGCTGCCCAAAATTGAGACCGTATTGGTAGACAATCCTGCCATGCCGCCGCAGGGGTGCGGCGAACCGGCCATCACACCCATGGGTGCGGTGATCGCCAATGCGGTTTACGACGCTATCGGCATTCGCTTGTATGAGCTTCCGATGACGCCCGCCAGAGTGAAAAAGGCAATAATAAACCATTTCAAAACCAACCTTTGAAATAGAGAGCTGCGATTATGTTGAAAAAGCAAAAAAGTATGTCGCTGGCGGCATCAATAATCATGATGGCCATCCTGATGATCACTCCTACGACTAGTGCTGGGGATTCTGTCAAGTCGTTTAGACAACAAAATGGACTTCTGGCCTATGCGCCACCCACCTGGTTTTTAGAAGGATACTTCATTGCTCGGGAAAGGAATCCAAGCTACGTTTTCGGGCCGGTGAAAAATTTCGTTCAGGCCATGGGCAAAACAACAACATGGTTGATCGAGGATCTGGAATTAAAACGCCTCGAGCGGACCTCGGCAGGCGGAACCGCCCCGGAACATTCATTGTATCTTGAGGCTGTTTCACCTGAGCGCACGGAATATTGGGTTTTTGTGGTACTGCCTTATGAAAGCGCTAGGCAGTGGTTCGCCGCCAGGCGCGCATACCATGGGAGAAAGGCTGAAGGCTATTACGGAAAAACCCAAAGTATGCTTGAGCGCGCCCTTAGCCAAGGGATTAAGATTAAAGCTGAGATCCGTTTCTTTATAGAGAAAGGAAATATCAGCTTGGAGTCCCCTGAGGACATAATCTTGAACAGATACAAATTCCAACCGGTTTTCGATCTTAGCACGGGTCATTGGCTGGATCCGACTGGCGAGACCAATTAGTATATATCAAAGGAGGGGTGAATCATGTCATCTAATAGATATAAAGATGGAAAACTCAATCGTCGCGACTTCTTCAAAAAAACGGCAGCTTTCGGATTGGGGGCTACAGTTGGTGGTACCTCTTTATGGCAGGCCAACCAAGCCTCGGCCCAGATTACCATTCCCAGGGCGCCTGTACCCCGCAGACCCTTTGGCCGTTCGGGAACAATGGTCTCC
>JASFFJ010000535.1:0-5688 GCA_050124355.1 Desulfobacterales bacterium
TATTTTCTGCCGGGTCTTGTAGGATAGGAGGTGAACACTTTCGGGATTTTGTGGTCTATCGCGGCTAATTGAGGTGGTTCTGATGCAAAAAAACAGAGTTATTCATAATGTGCGGTCGCTTAACCTTGACCAAATCTTTCAGGTGTTGAATACCACGTTCACACTCAGCCTTGGTGCCGTAATTGTTGCTATGGGCTTTAGCTTGTTTCAGGTGCCCTTCAATCTGGCGGCTGGCGGCATCACCGGGGTTGCCATCATCGTTCGAAGCTTTATTGAACTTCCTACCGGTGCTTTATATCTGATTCTAAATTTGCCCTTGATGATTATTGGCTATCGGTATCTTGGGCGGTGGCAATTCCTTATCCGTACCATCCTTTCGGTGCTTGTTTTTTCTGCCACCACCGACTTTTTATCTTATGTCATGCCGAAAGTTTTAGTTCACTTTCCCATGACCTCTAACATGCTGCTGAGCTCCATTTATGCCGGCTTGGTCACCGGCATTGGCAGCGGTTTAATTTACAGAGCAGGTGGCACCATCGGAGGCACCAGCGTTATCACGAGGATTATCCAACGGAGAACCGGCATCCCACTCAGCCAGCTCTACCTAATCGTCGATGGAACAATTATCATTTTAGCGGTATTCACTTTCGGTTGGGAAATCGCTTTGCATGCCATACTGGTGTTGATGGTAGCAGGAATGGCATCTGATTTCGCCCTTGAAGGACCCAGTGTTGTCCGAACCGCCAGCATTATCACCGATCAACCCCGGGAACTGGCCGGAGCACTAATGGGCAGGCTTCACCGGGGCGTGAGTATCTGGGAAATCACCGGTGGTTATACCGGTCAAAAACGAAGTATGGTGTTTTGTACCGTAAACCGGGCTCAAATCTCCGAGCTCAAACAAATTGTCAGCGATGTCAATCCGGATGCCTTTGTGGTAATCGGCAACGCCCAACAAGCTTTAGGTGTTGGTTTTAAGCATGTCAAACGTCGGAAAACAAATTAAAGATTAAATTATGTGAAAATTAGCAAGATTGTATCTGATTTAGGAAGCGGTTTCTTTATCGTCGAAAGACAATGGCGAGCTCTTGAAATTTGAATTGAGGGGATAAAGTTCAAATCATAAGATTTTAAAAGACTTGGCCACAATATGAAATATTCGACAATATTCTTTTTTGCATGGCTGCAATCAGGCTAGGTGGCAGCCTTAACCGAAGAACCATTGTCACATTCTTTCCAGTTTATAGGGAAATGAAATCGGCATTTAAAAAAACTGTCGCCTTTGAGGTTACGAATATTGCCTGCATCTTCCCACGGTTTTTTAATTGTTATCTTTTCAGATTGAATCCCTGCTTGAGCCAATTTTCTCTCCACCTTGGAAGAGGTTGTGTAAATCCTTCCCATCTGATTATAAAACCAAGCGGAATATCGACGAACAATGTGTTGGACACCTTCATCTTTTGTGAAGTAGCGAACATATGCAGGCATGGTGTCTTGATAAGTGCAATCGATTGTTAGTTTTAGAATGCGGGCGATGAGAAGTCCGGATAGTCCCATCGGGCCTGGGGCTAGCACATGAATCCGGGTAAACTTTTGCTCATAGCAAAAATTCAGCATGTCAATAACAGGCGGATAGAATAATTGGACTCCAGGATGATCAGAAAAATCATAGACGCCTATGGGATCAAAATTTTTAATTTCCAGCACGTCTGACGCCCGTTTCTCAGTATCACAGATGATTGCAACGATCTTTGAGGAACAAGTAGACAGGTTTGTCCACTTGCGTAAGACAGAATTTTTGAGCTTTCTATAGCTATCAGCAAAAATTGCTGTCTTAGGGGGATATTCTTGATCGGCGTTTCGTCCAAGTTCATTTTGAAACTGTTGCAACAGCAAATGATTAAACTGTCTCTGCTTGGCATGCTGCGAAAAGGCCACAAAATAAGGCGCCAACAAGGTATACATCCCCCCAGCAGAGGCTATGGTATTAAAAACATCTAAAATGTTAGCATTGGATATCTGACCCATTAGTTGATTGCCAATTTGGGAGATCACCCGATTGGCAACTTTGTTAATCAAATCGAACCATAAATTTTCCCTCGGTTTCAGCGTTCGGTGTCCGTTTTTACGGTAGGAAACAATAGATGGATCCTCATCAATTAATTTCAGGGTTTCCGTGCGCATTAAATTGTAGGAAGTTTGGGAAAGCCAGCCATTATTCTTTTGACCTCGCTTCTGTTGCCACAAAAAATACAATTTGCGAATGAAGCCCGAATGATGGTTGCCATTGGGTCCAAGATGGGCGTTTAACAATTCCAGCAAAAAATCTTTATAGACATAGCGCTGCAAATTGAATTTACTGTAGTAAAACTGATAGGCAACGCTGTAGATATTATGCGCCAGATTCTTGGGAGAAGCCGGCTGTCGGACTGTCTGGGCCTGATTGTTTTCAATGCCGCTTAAAAAGCTGGTTACCGAATCGGCGTCTTTGACCTCTGTAAAGGCCCGGGCAATAGTTAACGAACTGTGATCGTCGGACCCGCTAACTATATTTTTTTGCCAGGGTTTCGGAATTTTTCCCTCTAATTTATGTTTTTGAACCAGCCGATCAATGTCTGCTCGGGTAAGGATTGACAGGAGCTGCTTCAGAGAATGGTTTGCATCCGGGTTAGAATCGCCGTTAAGCTCAAAATTTTTAAACAACAACAATAATATTTCAAATTTTTCGGGTGTTAGGCGATCGTTGGGTGAAAAAAACGCATGCGCCAGCACATGAACAATTTTCTGCTGCTGGAGATACTCAACCAGATCAAATAGGTTTTGACGTGCCTTTTGGATATCCATATGTTGTTTTTCCGAGATATCATAGACCAGCACATGGACCTTGCATTTATCTTCCGGAAAGAAGGTTGTCACCTCCTCGCTGACAAATGTTCCCGGAAGATGGGCGATCTCCAGAGCGCCCTCAATACGATTGTGATCTGTGATGGTCACAAGGGACATACCTTTTTGCTTTGCAATTCGATAAATTTGTTTGGGCTCGGTAAAGCTTTCAGGACAGCCCATTTGTCTTAGGAACCACTGTGAAGGACTTTGTGAAAATTTGGAGTGTACATGAAGGTCTGCTCGCATATTCTTCCCCTCCTTAATATTTACTTACGAATCAATCCGGCGATATCACCGGTGTAAAGCGCGTTTGGCAATATTTCACATTCTGCCCAGCATCCGGTACAGCTATTGACCCATTTCCGTTGTTTGGCAATAGCATGGCCGAACCAGGCACTTGAGAAATTCTGGTGAAGCAGGTTGCCAATGCTGGTGCTGTTGAACTGGCAGGTTGGCATGGAACCGTCCGGCATAAGCCGCATGTGTGAACTTAAAGCGACGCATTTTGGGTTTGGAAAACCGGTTTTGTGCAACAGCCGATTTTTGATACCCTTTAAGTAGTATTGTTTTGCCAAGCGAATTGGGTAGGGATAATCGGTCAAATCCTTTTGAACCGCGGCAAAAAAAAGTCTCAATTGCTCATCACCGAAACTGCCGAATGAGTTAAACTGCCCGGCAGTGTTTTGTCTGAAGACAGTTTGATGGTCTTGATGATAGGTTGCGCTTTCATTGTAGGCAAAAACGATGCTGTTTTGTATGCCCAGTGGTTTCAAATAATCTTTCAAACGATGGTAATCCTTAATCCCGTCTTCATTGACAATGGTCTGATTAATTCCGATCTGGAGCCGCAACTCTTTCTGACGAGGTACCAGCGCCTCAATGGTGCGGGTTGCCCGCTCCCAGACGTAACGACGACCGCGAATAGTGTTGTGGTTATCACCGATACCGTCGATGGATACCAGTAGATATAGATGCGCATCTTTCCGGCGTTGTTCGCAGAACTCTATAATTCGGTCGGTCAGTGCACCATTGGTGGTGATGTGCAAACTAAGCGGTTTGAGGATGGCCTGCACCGCATGCGCTATTGCGAGCAGATCCTGCCGGAGAAAAGGTTCTCCACCGGTTAAGCGGACAACATCCATTTTTGGAAGCTTCAAAAAGATTGAGCGTATCTCATCTAACATGAGATCATTGGTGCCATCTTTTTTCCAAGAATCGCACATAATGCAGCGCATATTGCAGCGAAAGGTAACAAGGTAAGTCAGCAATCGGGGAAGATTGGGAATTCGTCTCTTGTTGCGCAAGATGACAGGTATTAAAGAAACCAGTCGCGTCATTCTTTTAATAGTTGCCTCATTTTAAGCAATATCGCAGAAATCAGCCCGCTGAGTGAATGTCAGATCAGTCGACCTCCAGGCTTCTTGCGCCAGACTTTCGACATCTTCCCAGTTACCACCTTCGATCCATCTGACTATCATACGCGCAACATTCGGATACTCCAGCGGGAGGTTGGCGGGTGCGTCGAGAAATTTTAAAACTGAATTTCGGTCCAGTCTTTTCATGACCATTCCTAATTTCAGAGATAAAATAGACAGGGCATTGGAATTCTGCTCCATTTGTCCAGTCAGTGGTTTGACCAGGATTTTTTTGCCCAGGTTGAGGGCTTCGGCAATCAGTACAAAACCGGCATTGCTCACGATACCGCCGCATTCTGTTAGATCCTTCAAAAAACCTTCCCGGGAATACGGTCTCAAATGAAGGTTCCCGAGATCATCGGGTTGATCCAAATCGTGGTATATGAAAAAGTGATGGGTTTTAAACGGCTGCAACAGGGAGATAATGTCTCGTATAGATTCAAAGGGCAAATAAACTAAAATTTTATTCTTGATCACCGCCGTTTTTGACTTGTTGAAATGCGGTATTATAGGTGGCAGAATGGGGTGGTCAAAATGGTAAAAGTGCAGCCCAACCAAAAAATCGGCGGGTGCAAAATTTCGTAACACCAGCCATTCCAGTGGAGAAAATTTGGCAACGGGTATATTGTAGGCAAATGCATATTGATGCGCCAGTCCAATACAGGGGATTCGGTTTCTTTTAGCGATGCGGGCTGTGATCGGCTCAAAATCAGTCATCACCAGGTCGAAGCTGACAGCATCGAAGGATAGTATATCCTGGAAGTACTGCCAGAGATTTAATTTCATGGCCGTTTTAATAGGACTCAACTTGCCGCGATGGGTCTCAAATGTAAGACCGGAGTAGTTTACATATGGCTCGAATTCTTCAATGTCTATAAATCTGTTATGTTTGCGACCGCTAAAAACAACCTGCACCTCATGACCTGAGGTCTTCAACTCCCGAATTACTTCGCGCGACCGATTGATATGTCCGTTTCCGGTGGTTTGAATTCCGTAGAGAATTTTCATACAGGCAACCCTAGTTCATCCTTTGCGGTTGGAAATTTTCAATCTTCCTGCTACATCGGCGTTACAGTGCTGATAATGACTACTAGAATGGTTTCCTGTTCAAATAACGTTATATTTAGATTAGAAATTTGTAAACCGAAAGGTATTGGCAGGAGAAATTCGGAAGGCCGAAAACAATGCATACAATACCAGATATCAAGCGAATCCAGCGGGGAATTTTATACGATCGACAGCACCATCGCATCCTAATCTCAAAGCAATTACATTACCGACGAAATGTTTTTTTACTGTTTCTTCTCAACGAAAGTGTCCAATTGATCCTATTTTAAATCACCGGTTTTGTCAGCAGGTTGATATCTTCCTTGGTAAGATTGACTAA
>JASFFJ010000536.1:0-5673 GCA_050124355.1 Desulfobacterales bacterium
GCGCTCATTTTTTATTTTATCCAACAGATCTATAAGGAAGAGTAGCACCGGCATTCCGAGCGGATCAAGCCGATGGAACTGTATTAGCTCCAAAGTGTCGCCCTGCAAATCAAGCTACCATTTTTTGCGCCAGCGTCAGGTGTCGGTTAACCGACCACTCGGGTTGACTCCGGTAACGGCCTCCCGCAGAGCAGACTCGATCGTCGAGGTTGTTCGGATGGAACCGAGATCGATACCTAACTCGGTGATGGTCTGGGCGATTGCCGGAGAGATGCCCGAGATAATGGTTTTGCAGCCCATCAGGACGGCCGCCTTGGCGATTTTGATTAAATGGTTGGCAACTGCGGTATCGACCATGCCGACGCCTCCGATGTCGAGCATGAGCATGCGTGCGCGGTGATCGACGATACTTGATAATGCCTTGTTCATGATGTCGTGGGAGCGTTTCGAGTCGACAATTCCTACGATGGGTGCAAATAGAACGCCATCCCAGATCTTTGTCACCGGCGTTGACATTTCCAGCAGGGCGAGGCTTCTGGCCTCAACCTCCTGGGTGATATCCGAAGCGAATTTCACTATTTTTAAGGGTTTCCCATCCATGTCGAAAATCGGGTTATAGGAGGCCTGCAGCCAAACCTCGCTTCCGTCTTTATTAATTCGCTTGAACTCGCCGGCGTCGTACTCGCCCCGGCCGAGTTTCTGCCAGAACTTGGCGTACTGCGGTGAATCCGCGTAACCTGTATCGCAAAAAATCCGGTGATGTTTCCCGACGATTTCCTCGAGGCGGTAGCCGAAAATGTGGAGGAAATTCTCATTGGCGCTGATCACCGTTCCGTCGAGCTCGAACTCGATCACGGCTTGGACCCGGTTGATGGCTTCAATTTTCCCTTCATACTCAGCCGTCTGTAGCTTGGATGCAGTCACGTTCGTCGCAAATTTCACGACCTTGACCGGCTTGCCTTCCATGCCAAAGACTGGGGTGTAAGAGGCTCTGAGCCAGATCTCTTGGCCTCCCTTTGTAAGCCGTTTAAATTCCGCAGCGTCGTACTCACCTCGTCCGAGTTTCTGCCAGAACTCGGTGTATTGCGGTGATTCCGCGTAGCCTGGGTCGCAGAATATGCGGTGATGTTTCCCGACGATCTCGTCGAGGTCGTATCCGAACATCCGGAGAAAGTTCCCGTTGGCGCTGATCACCGTTCCGTCGAGCTCGAATTCGATAATCGCCTGCACCCTGTCGAGTGCCTGATAGACAGCCAACAGGTCCGCTGGCGCTTTCGTGGCCTTTTCCGCTTCATTCATGCTAGTGCTCCTTTTTTATACCATATTAACCTGAGGCGAGTTTTTACCCTCAATGATAAACATTCTTTCTCCATGGAGCAACTTCTCCGTGCGCCTTTCATTCGATATCGGGCGCAATCACTGCCAGAAGTAAAATGGATTCTTGACATTGCCAACGTAGTGCTACATGTTGAGATAAAAATCACAAAATTGATTTCGCGTCTATCACCGGTGGTTGTCCGGTAAGAATAATCTGATGTATCGAGGTTCATTAACCATGAGCGCCAAATTAACGGGAATATCGGAAAAAGAAAGCGTTTCCAGATTGACAACGCTGCTGGAACTTTATTCTATCGGCAACGATGACACTGAGAAGATTCATTCGTATGGCGACATCGTCGTGCCGAAACTGGAAGAATTTGTGAGTCTGTTTTACGACTGGTTAAAAAAACAACCTGAGTTTGAAGCGTTTTTCCCGGATGAGGAAACCCTTGTTCATGTGCAAAAAATGTCTCGTGGCTATTGGGAGGAATTTTTTCGACATGAGCTCAACGACGATTATCTTAATAAACGAGATAAAATCGGAGAGACACATGCCCGTATTGGGCTGCCACTGACGATTTATTTTGCTGCCATGCATCGCTCCTTGAAACTGCTTACCGAGAATTTGTATGACGACAGCCTATCCCCTGAGAATTACCTGGCGTCAATGCGAGCGATTACCAAGCTGGTGCATCTTGATACCAGCCTGGTGGTGGAAACATACACACGCATCACCAACGAGTCCATGGCCGCGCAAAGCCGGACGTTGATGCAGATGTCCACCCCGGTGACGCAGATCTGGCAAGGCGTGCTCTTTTTGCCGATTGTGGGCATCGTCGATTCCAAGCGTGCCCAGGAGATCATGAATGCAACCCTGACAAAGATTTCTGAGACCCAGTCCCGGGCCTTTATCATGGACATCAGCGGCGTGGCTGTTGTTGATACCGCCGTGGCCAACTATCTCATAAAGGTGACAAAGGCGACCCGGTTAATGGGGTGTGAATGCACGATCTCCGGTCTATCACCGGCCATCGCCCAGACCATCGTCGAGTTGGGCATCGACGTCGGCAAGGTCAAGACCACGGCGACCATGCAAGATGCTCTGGTAGATGCCTTTAAACAACTGGGCCTGGATGTCGGAGGGAATATTTGAAGATATGACGGATTCAAATGTTCAGCGTATACCATTGCAGGTTGCCCGCGGCTGTGTTGTGGCGTCAATCCAAATAGACCTAACACCTGAAGTGCTGCGGCAGTTTCGTATGGATCTGCTGGAGCGTGTGCAGGAAACCGGAGCAAGCGGACTTATCCTGGACGTTTCCGGAATTGACATCCTGGATCTGGACGATTTCAATGCTTTGCGCAATACGATGGAAATGGCGGAAATTATGGGAGCACGGCCGATCCTATCCGGTCTCAAGCCCGGTGTGGTATCCGCTCTGATCGATTTAGGCGCTGATCCGGAGGGTTTGAATGCCGTATTTAACCTTGATGATGCTTTTCGACGGCTGGATGGAATCAATATTTAATTTTTTTTGGACCCTGATGGAATGAGATAAAAAGATTCCACAGATAGAGCGCAGCCTCCGGCTCGTAGGGGTTGTAGCGCTTACGCCTCGGAGAGCAATACAACAAATCCGAAATCCACAATCCAAAATTGCTCCAAAAGTTGGTTTAAAGGAATAAAAACCTGATGAAAATTAAGGCCTCGGTGTGAATGATATTCATCACCTCAGGCCTAAGGTCGAAGGCCCTTATATCCTAATAATCCTGTAGATCCTATCTGATATTCTTTTTTGCGTTTATGGATCTATGTACCTAGGCGCGGAATTATTAGACGATGGAAATGAATCAAATTCGAATCCAGGTCAGAAATGAGACCGGAACGGCTCGGTCGGTCATGGAAGCAAGGAAAGCCGCGATGGCAATCGGGTTTGATGAGATTGTCTGTCAAATGATTGCGACCGCGGTCTCTGAACTGGCTAACAATATCATCAAATACGCCGGCTGCGGAGAAATTCTCATGGATCGGATCAATATCGGAAGCCGAACAGGCATTCAGGTGATCGCCAGGGACAGGGGTCCCGGAATCGAGGATATTCAACAAGCGATGGCGGATCACTACAGTTCCGGCAATACGCTCGGACTGGGACTGCCCGGTGTCAAACGAATGATGGATGAATTTGAGTTAACCTCGGAGCCGGATAAAAGAACGACAGTAACCATTCGGAAATGGCTGTGACACAAACCAGCAATCATTACCAGAGCAAGGCTCCGGTCCCTTCGAGGGGCCTTGCTCATACCCTCAGCTGGTGGTCGATGGTTTATTGAATTGGAACATGGTAACCAAACGTAAGTTGAATATCGGTGATATAGAGGTTGCATCGTTCGCTCGTCCCTGTTTGGGTGAACGGGTGAGCGGTGACACAGCTGTTATTGAGCATGGTGATAACGTCCTGTTTTTGGCGATGGTAGACGCATTAGGTCATGGACCGCAAGCAAATGCCGTAGCCAATCAAGCTGAACGATTTTTGCGTAATCACTGGTGCAGCGATGTGCTTGACACCATGCACCGGCTTCATTCAGAATTAAAAGGCACCATCGGCGCCGGCGCCGGACTTTGCGTAGTGGATAAGATCAGCCGGGAGGTACGCTATACCGGTGTCGGAAATACCGTTTTGCGGATCTTTGGCTCCCGAACGACGGCGACCCGCTTGATCTCAACCGATGGCATTATCGGCAGTCGTTTTCGAACGCCTGCCGTGCAGGCTACCCCGTTGAACGAATCCGGCATCATTTTGCTGTATACCGACGGCGTCAGCGATCACTTTGATGTCGAGCAATATCCCCAGATCTCTTATCACAGTGCATCAGCAATCGCCCACAAAATCGTGGCTATGTTCGGAAAACCGTACGATGATGCGACATGCATGGCGATGAGGTATGGTCGGTGATAAATTTAGGCAAGATTCAAATTAATCATTCCCAATCATTCATAGAAGCGCGAAACAAGATCCGGGTGATTGCCGAATTGTTTGCCGAAGACATCATCACACCCACGCGACTTGCGACCGCCACCTCCCAAATATGCCGTTTACTGCCACGGAAAAATGGGTCTTCCATCATTCGCGTGGACCTGGATGATGGCCACAACCAGACCAGGCTTGTGATGACCGTTGAGAACGCCGACCTCGATATTTTCACAGCACAGCTCGGATATTTTTTCGATAAGATTCAAAAGGGGCATCGAGCTGACGAAATCCGTGTGGTAAAATTAACCAAACTGTTGCGTGACAAAGCGCCGGACAGGGTTGTCATCGACAAGGCCCGGACCGTTCTCCGGCAAAAGAGCCGCGATGAACTCATGGTCGAAGTTCAGAACAAGAACCTTGAGCTCCAAAATCATCGTGCAAACTTGGAGCGCACCGTTCAAGAACGAACCACACAATTGAATCAAGCAATACAGGCAGCAGATTCTGCCAATCAGGCCAAATCCGATTTTCTGGCCAACATGAGCCATGAAATCCGTACCCCGATGAATGCCGTGATCGGTATGTCCCACCTGGCACTGAAAACCGAGCTGACGCCCAAACAGCAGGACTATCTGAACAAAATTCAATCCTCGGCCAATTCGTTGCTGGGGATTATCAACGACATTCTGGATTTCTCCAAGATCGAAGCCGGCAAGCTGGATATGGAAGCCGTGGAGTTCAATCTAAACGACGTGCTGGATAATTTGGCGAATCTGGTAACGGTAAAGGTCCAGGAAAAAGAAGACCTGGAGGTCCTTTTTACCACCGCGCGGGAGGTCCCCCATTTTTTGGTAGGCGATCCACTGCGGCTCGGACAGGTGCTGATCAACCTGGCCAACAATGCGGTCAAGTTCACCGAGTCCGGTGAAATCGTGGTTGCCACTGAGTTACTCAAGCAGGATGAGGCGGGATTAACGCTAACGTTCTCTGTCCGGGACACCGGCATCGGGCTGACCGAGGACCAGATCGGAAAATTGTTTCAATCTTTTTCCCAAGCGGACACCTCCACAACCCGCAAATACGGTGGCACCGGCCTGGGACTGACTATCAGCAAACGCTTGGTGGAGATGATGGGCGGCGAGATCTGGGTGGAAAGCAAGCCCGGGCAGGGCACGACCTTTTGCTTCACGGCCAAGTTTGGTCTGGGAACAGAAAGAGTAAAAAAACGTCTGGTGCCGGCGTCGGACTTGCACGGCATGAAGGTCTTGGTTGTAGATGACAGCGCCACTTCCAGAAATATCCTGCAGGATATCTTGGCATCGTTTTCCTTTGATGTCACGCTGGCGGCATCGGCCGAGGAAGGATTGAAGGAGATTCAGCA
>JASFFJ010000537.1:0-5666 GCA_050124355.1 Desulfobacterales bacterium
TTTCATCACTATGTATTCATTAAGCGACTATCACTATGATCTGCCGCCGGATTTGATTGCACAGAAACCGGCGGAACAACGGGACAGTTCGAATCTTTTGCAGTTGAATCGTCGGACCGGTGCTTTATCTCACCACCGTTTCAATGAAATTGGTGCTTTTCTTAATCCGGGTGATGTTCTGGTTGTCAACAACACGGCGGTTATTCCCGGACGCCTGGAGGGAAAAAAAGCGACGGGTGGTAAGGTCGAGGCGCTTATCACCGATTATGCCGAAAGTGTTAAGACAGCTGATCAATTTGGCAATTTTAAGTGCAAGTGTCTGTTGAAAGCTTCAAAACGTCCCGTACCCGGTAGCTGGCTCTATTTTCCAAACGGTTTGAAGGCCAAGGTGTTGGATGTCTGCAACGGATCCCATCATCTTAAATTTTATGTCAATGGCGATTTTGAAACACTACTGAGGAAGATTGGACAAGTGCCGCTTCCGCCTTATATTAGAAGGGGACATGGTAAAGCCGCCTCTTGCGATGATAAAGCGTTGTACCAGACGGTTTATGCCGGACCCAGAGGCGCCATTGCAGCACCAACCGCGGGTCTGCATTTTACCGAAGAACTTCTTGACCAACTGAGTACCGACGGGATCAAGATTGTACCGCTGACCCTGCATGTGGGTTATGGCACCTTCATGCCGGTGAGGGCGGCTGATATTCGCAGGCATCACATGCACGCCGAGCCGTTTACTATTAGTGCCAAAACAGCAGAGGCGATAAATGCTGCAAAAAATGCCGGCAAACGGGTGGTTGCGGTCGGCACGACCTGCGTTCGAACCCTCGAGTACTCGGTAAACGCGGATGGATATGTTGCAGCCGGAAGCGGCAAATGTGATTTGTTTATTATCCCCGGGCATGTATTCAAAATCGTTGATGCGATGATTACCAACTTTCATTTGCCGCAATCGACACTGCTCATGTTGGTATCAGCTTTTGCCGGCAGGGAGAAGGTATTGAATGCCTACCGGGAAGCCATCCGCAGGAATTACCGGTTTTACAGTTATGGGGATTCGATGTTGATTCTTTAATCTCTCCTGGGTTTAATTCCCCGCAGCTTGCTGCGATAAAAGAGAGTTAAATCCTAAAAACATGATACTCCGCGGCTTGCCGCGGAGAGATTTCATTGTTAGTTGTAAATGGTCAGTTGTACGTGGTGGATTCGCAAATGATAATTATTGATGCAACAGAGTTGAATGGGGAAATGTTTTGAAATCGCTTCTACGTATCGTAGCAAAATATTACACAAACAAACAACGGACCATAAACCACCTGCACAGCCATGTTCTCATTTGAATTAATTGCCCAGTCAACCGAATCCCGCGCTAGAGCTGGGCTGATCCGAACCGGACATGGTGTTGTTGAAACCCCGGTGTTTATGCCGGTGGGGACCAGGGGCTCGGTTAAATCCTTGTCCCCTGAGGAACTGATGACCGCCGGTGCACAGATTATTTTAGGCAATACGTACCATTTGTATCTCAGGCCGGGATGTGAGGTTATCCGCCGCTTTGCGGGGCTTCATCGGTTTATGCACTGGGATGGACCCATTTTGACAGATAGCGGTGGATTCCAGGTGTTTTCCCTGGCTAAGCTGGCAACGATTTCTGATGAAGGAGCCACTTTCCAATCACATCTTGACGGATCCAGTCATTTGTTGACACCGGAAAAAGCCATCGATATACAGAATTGTCTGGGGGCCGACATTACCATGTGTCTGGACAATTGTATTCAATATCCGGCCACCAGAGAGGACAGCCAGGCGGCCCTTGAAATTACCACAAAATGGGCACAGAGATGCAAACAGGCCTGGCAGGGAACCGAAAATGGTCGCAGTGCTCTATTCGGCATCGTTCAAGGAGGTATGTTCAAGGACCTGCGGAAACAATCTGCAGAGGCGTTGATGAAAATCGATTTTCCCGGTTATGCCGTTGGCGGATTGAGTGTGGGTGAACCTGCAGAGCTCATGCTGGAAATGGCAGACTGCACACTACCGGATTTACCGGCAACCAAACCCAGGTATATAATGGGGGTCGGGACGCCTGAAAATATTGTTGAACTTGTGGCACTGGGTGCCGACATGTTCGACTGTGTTCTGCCTACCCGCAATGCCAGAAACGGACAGATGTTTACGCAAAACGGCACCATCAACATCAGCAATGCGCAATATAAGAACGATACCGAACCACCGGCGCCCGGCTGCGAATGCTACACTTGTCGATATTATTCGAGAGCCTATCTGCGTCACTTGTACATGGCCAGAGAACTGCTGGCCTATCGTTTGAACACGATCCATAATATTTATTATTTTACCAATTTTGTGAAACGGATGCGGAAAGCGATCGTGGCGAATGAGTTTGAGTCATTTAGAAAGGATTTTTACCGGAAGCTAAAGAATTAGCAGGAAACTCCCAGTTGATTTCTAACTCAATTGGGGTATTAACTATCTAAACGATCACAATGATCGAAGCGAACTAAATTCACACACAGGAGAAACTATCATGAAAGAGCAAGTAGAAAAAGCATTACAAAAAGTCCGACCCATGCTTCAGGCCGATGGGGGGGATGTGGAACTCGTCGACGTGCAGGACGGTATTGTTACGGTGCGGTTGCAAGGTGCTTGCGGCGGCTGCCCCATGTCTCAGATGACACTTAAAAACGGTATCGAGAAAATTTTAAAAGAGGAAGTGCCCGAGGTTGTGTCCGTGGAATCTGCTCCCTGAAAGCGCAGAGAGCCAAGCGCATGGAGCAGAGAGCATGGTGCAGAGGGCGAAGGGAATTCAGAAGACAAAAAACAATATAAGCTCAAAGCTGAAGGCTCACGGCGAAGGACGAGGGAAGATGGACGAATAGAAAACAAAATCGATAAGAACTATGAGAGATCTGAAAGCTTATCGCAAGGATTTTTTGCGTCCCTCTTCTTAGCGAAGCGGTCTTCCTTCTTCCATCGATCTTTTCTCAACGAACATAACGAATAATACCATCTAAAAGGAGTTGTAATGAAGGTCTTGAAAATTGACCACCTTGGCATTGCTGTAAATAGCATTGATCAGGGAAAAAACTTTTGGACAGATGTATTGGGTCTGGAATTCGAGGGATCCGAAACCGTGGAAGAGCAAAAAGTAACGACGGCTTTTTTCCCGGTAGGCGAGAGTGAAGTGGAATTGCTGGAATCTACGGCGCCGGATGGACCCATTGCCAGATATCTGGAAAAAAAGGGCGAGGGAATACAGCATGTCGCCTTTCGGGTGGAGAATATTGAATCGGCCTTGCAGGAGCTAAAGGAAAAAGGGATTCGGCTGATTGACGAAAAACCCAGAAAAGGGGCCGGCGGCGCTCAAATCGCCTTTTTACACCCTAAATCCACTAACGGTGTGCTGGTAGAGCTCTGCCAGAGAGATTAGTGGATGCGGTATAAGGAATGCGGCCTCCGGCCCGGAGGGACCATAGGGGCCTACGCCTCGGAGAGCGCGACGAGATGCCGCTATGAAACTGTTTTTAGTATTTTACAGAATCGGCTTTTCACTACCACATCTTGACATGATAGGTCTGGGCCGGGGGTTTAAAGGTTAGAACTATTTGAAACTGACTAATATATTGATCAAGTTCCGGAATATTCGGCTTCATCCCCCGGGTGAAAAGGCGTAATTAACCTATAAAAGCCAGATTCCTCAGATTAGGAGCCTGTCGGGAGTATTTTGACTCTGAATGTTGAACCCTAAACCGGATGACCTTGATTCTTTATCACATAATCCTGTCAACATTTTTAATTTAAACAAATAGTCGATGTTGCTAAGCTAGACGAGCAGAAGGAGAATTCCATCATGTCCGAACATCCTGATAAACAGAAATGGGTCGAACTTGCAACCAAGGAACTGAGAGGAAAACCACTGGCGGCGTTGGATTGGATGACGCCGGAAGGCATTCCGGTCAAACCACTTTACACCGCAGAAGACCTCGAGGGATTGGCACATGTCAACACCTTGCCGGGGTTACCGCCTTATGTTGGGGGCCCCAAGGCCACGATGTACGCCGGGCGGCCGTGGACCATCCGACAGTATGCCGGATTCTCGACTGCAAAAGAATCCAACGCATTTTACCGAAGATGCCTTGCAGCCGGTCAAAAAGGACTTTCGGTTGCTTTCGATCTGGCCACCCACCGGGGGTATGATTCCGATCATCCCAGGGTCGTCGGCGATATCGGCAAAGCAGGAGTGGCGGTAGATTCCGTCGAGGACATGAAAATTCTTTTTGATCAAATTCCGTTGGATCAGATGACGGTTTCCATGACCATGAACGGGGCCGTGCTGCCCATTTTAGCCGGATATATCGTGGCGGCTGAAGAGCAGGGGGTCAGCCAGGAAAAACTGAGTGGTACCATTCAAAATGACATTTTAAAAGAATATCTGACCCGCAACACATACATTTATCCACCTCAACCTTCCATGCGCATTGTTTCGGACATTATCGGATACTGCTCGAAACATATGCCGAAATACAACACCATCAGTATCAGTGGCTACCATATGATGGAAGCGGGAGCCGATTCCGTGCTGCAAACTGCGTTTACCATCGCAGACGGGTTGGAATATGTCCGGGCGGCATTGAAAGCCGGACTGGATATCGACGCATTTGCTCCGCGGCTGTCTTTCTTTTTTGGAATCGGGATGAATTTTTTTATGGACATTGCCATGCTGAGAGCGGCACGGTTTTTATGGCATAAGATTATTAGTCAATTTAATCCTAAAAACCCGCGATCCACCATGTTGCGGACCCATTGCCAGACCTCCGGCTGGAGTCTGACGGCACAGGATCCCTATAACAACATTATCCGGACAACCCTGGAGTGTCTGACCGCCGCCCTGGGCGGCACCCAGTCTTTACACACCAACTCTTTTGACGAGGCGGTGGGTTTGCCCACGGATTTTTCCGCCAGGATCGCCAGAAATACCCAAATTATCGTCCAGGAAGAATCACAGATTTGTAATGTCGTGGATCCATTGGCAGGTTCCTATTACCTCGAGTCCCTGACTGATGGGATTATCCGTGAGGCCGGTAAAATCATTGATGAAGTTGAAGAGATGGGCGGCATGGCCAAGGCCATCGAAACCGGGATGCCGAAATTGCGGATTGAGGAGTCCGCAGCCCGCAGGCAGGCGCGGATCGATCAGGGCAAAGATATCATTGTGGGGGTCAACAAGTATCAGATCGAAGAAGATGTCGATCTTGAGATACTGGAAGTGCCGGCCAGCGTGCGTGATGAACAGATTGCCAGGCTCAAGAAATTAAAAGCAGACCGCGACGCTGAAGCCACCCAACAGGCCCTGCAAGCCCTTACCAAGGCGGCGGCATCTGATGATAATCTGCTAGAATTGAGTATCGAGGCGGTAAGGGCACGGGCCACGGTCGGCGAAATTTCCGATGCCCTCGAGAAAGAATTCGGACGTTATGTGGCTACTACCCGGTGTATATCCGGTGTGTATGCGGCTGAGTACGGTGAATCCGAGGTCATTGAGAACCTGCGCAAGCGGACGGAGCAGTTCCTGGAAAAGGAGGGCCGACGACCCAGGATTCTGGTAACAAAAATGGGGCAGGATGGTCATGACCGTGGAATCAAGGTGATTG
>JASFFJ010000538.1:0-5648 GCA_050124355.1 Desulfobacterales bacterium
TAGCCAGGATATCCAAGCTCTCGCCGGCAAGCTTGGATAGCTCGATAACGGAACCCTGTCCAAGTTTGAGCATATCATTGATCAACATCTTGGTCCGTCCCAATTCCACAGTTAGATCGAGTGAAACATCCAACAAAAATTCCATATTGACGGACAACTCAGCACTCGAAGTGTTGCCGCTGGTTGAAGCTTCACTCGGTTTTTGGTCATCATCCATGGAGGCGGCCATATCGCTTTTCTTAAGATCAGGATTTCGATAATTTTGCTGATCTGCGTTGCTATCCGTTGTTGCCATAATTATTTTTCTTCTCCATTTTTTGGTACCAGAGCTGCAATTTCAACAGCGCGGTTGCCTTTGATGATCCCAGGAAACCCGCGGAATTTAGGAACATTTCCAGTGGACAGGGTAATCAGATCCTCCGGTCCCGTGTCAAGCTGCAGAACATCATCAATGTGAAGGTCCAATAAGTCTCTGACACTGCGTGTGGTAACACCCAACTCTGCGACCAGGGTTACGGGCATTTCCAGCAATAACTTTTGAAGCTGCTCCGACCATGTATGGTCATGATCTTTGCTTCCTAAGAATTTGGATGAAAGTTTTTCCTTTATAGGTTCCAGCATCAAGTATGGAATACAGATGTGAAGGTTTCCAGAAAATTTTTCTCCTTTAACGGCAAAGACGATAACCACCATTAAATCATTAGGTGTCGCCAGGTGAACAAACTCAGGTTTGGTCTCTGTTTTCTTAAGTGAGATATTTACAGGATCTATAATCATCCAAGCCTGTTGAAGAACTTGCAGAACCTCCAGGGAAAATTTTTGCATCATGCGCTTTTCGATGAGAGTAAATTCCCGAACCTGCTTGACGGGTTTGCCATCGCCGCCGAACATGCAATCAATCAGCGAATACACAAATATGGGTTCTATGACCAGCATTGCCGAACCAATGAGAGGATCCATGGAATAAATCGTAAAATTCGTAGGACTTGAAAAGGTCCCTATGAATTCAGAATATTTCATCATTTCGGTGGAAACAAACTCAGCCTCAATAGCTCGCTGCAGTGATGTTGAAAGTGACCGGTTCAATAAGGTGGCAAATTTGTCATAGACCTCTTCCAGAGCATAAAATTGATCTCGCAACATTATATTCTGGGATGTAAGATTATAGGCAACAACTTCCGATTCCGTTTTGGTTTCTTCTTTGAGATCGACCTCACCGCTATCCATCGCCGACATGAGCGCATCAATTTCTTCTTGAGATAGAATCTGATCAGACATAGCGGCTGCCTTTATTGGACCACAAATTCTTTAAAATAAATGTTAGTTACCTTACCCCTGACCACCAAACCGTTGATTCTTTCCAGCATTTGATCTCTCAATTCGGTTTTTCCCTTTGCAGAGCTGATATCGTCAAACCGCTTGGTAGGCAGAATGGTTAAAATACTGTCTCTTACTTGAGGTAGTCGTTTTTTAACTTCACTCTCCAATTCTTCGCTGTCCAATTCCAAATCAATGGTCATCCTTAAGTATCGCTTGCCACCCTCGTCAGCAAGATTTACAATAAAGGTATCCAGCGAAAAAACCGGGCCCAACAATTTTTCTACGGGAACTGAAGCATCCTGATCGCCTTGCTCGGCGTTTTCTGCTGCACTTTGGGACCGTGTTTCCATTGCAGACAATTTATTCCACATCATAAAAAGGCCCCCACCCAGACCAAGCATTAAAACCATCACAACACCAATAAGTATAATGAGAATCTTATTTGACATTTTATCTAAAGTCCTTCTTTGTCAGAACAATTTCCACCCCTCGCCTTTTTGAGCTGAATTGTTACCTGATTGGGCACCGGTAGCCGAGACTCCCCGAAACGGGGGCGAAAAGTTAATCGGAAATAATTGGATCGATCTTGCCGATCTCCTTAAAAGCAAGTATTGTGCCACGGATCGGTGCACTCAGGGCTCGCATGATCCAATTGCCTCATCACTAACCTGGCAACCTGACAACATGGTCGCCACGTTCTGAACTCATCGAATGGGTTAATCGGGAAAAGAGGCTTACACTATGATATCGATCATAATAACGCACAATTAGCTGTTTCTATACCAGATCGTTATTCAAAAACGGGAAAACCCAGCAGGCTAGCTAAACGCAATTCAGTTCAATATAAATGTGGGATTTTTATCTAATATCGATAAAAAGATGGCACCGCTTCCCAGGCAAATCAGACCTCGAACAAAACGTGCGAATCGGCGTCAACTTTGGCAATTGTTAGTCAAGTCTTTGACGATGGAGATTAGGGAGAGGAGGGCATAATAAGTCCTTTGATCCGGACCAAATTTGGGAAACCATACACATGTGGTTCCTCGTTTTTTGACCTTTGCAACTGATGTTCGCAAGCGTTCACAGGTTCAAGGTTCTCCGTTCAGTGCCACCTTTTTGTTGATCTTTCTCATACCCAAATTGGGCAGTTAAGCATTCAACTTAGAACTGCTAAAACCGTAAACGCTTGCGACTTATCATTATCGTTTCAAACTAATCAATTCCTGTAAAACTTCATCGCTGGTGGTGATAACCCGGGAATTTGCCTGAAAGGCGCGCTGGGTAGTGATCATTTTAACAAACTCCTGGGCTAGATCGACATTCGACATCTCTATGGCGCTGGGACTGATGCTGCCCAAACTGCCGCTTAGTGGGACCCCCGGCATGCCTTGACCCGACGCACGGGATTCCGCATAAAGGTTGTTTCCCATTTTGCTTAAACCGAAATAGCTGGGAAAATCGGTCAGCACAATTTGATACAGCGGGGTGAGTTCTCCATTAGAGTAAGCCCCGGTCACAAACCCATTATCATCTACCGATATCCCGCGAAGGCTGCCGGCAGCAAACCCATCCTGGGTGTTGAAATTCGTGGTGGAGTCACCGGCATACTGGGTAAGATCGCCGTTGGTGGCACCGGTGGAATCGAAAAGATCCCAGGTGATTGCGGAGCTGGCGGCATCGCTAATGTCGACAGCGCCGCTTGCCAGTCCAGTGATCGTTATTTTAGGATCAGTGCCGTTGTTTAAAGTTCCATCGCTCGCAAAGTTAAACGTGTTATCACTCATACTGATAGTCCCACCAGCGTTGAGAGTTCCAGCCGGAACAGATGCAGTCGCTGTCCAAACATTGGCAGCGGTCTTCTCAAAGCTCAGGGTTAAAGGAATGGCATTGCCCAGGGAATCGTAGACTGTTTGAGTGCTTTCATAGGGGGGATCACCTATTGCCGTCCCGGCACCAAGGTTTATATCCAGGGTAGTAGTGGTTGTGGCTTGTGGTGGTGTCATGCTTTCGCCGGGAACATTAATATTTTCGATAGCACCCAAAGTAACAGTGCCGTCGGGGGCTATCGATGAAACCGCATATCCTTGAACATAAAGCCCATCCGGATTCACAAGATACCCCTCCTTATCAAAAGAGAACTCTCCGGCCCGGGTGTAGAAGGACGAACCGGAGTCATCCTGGACCATAAAGAATCCCTTGCCGTTGATCGCCATATCTGTTGAATTAGAAGTTGTCTCGATAGAGCCCTGGCTCCATGATGGTGAAGCTGCCCAAAATTCAACCCCCCTTCCGATGCCGTCAGTTGCGGAACCCCCTCCTCCCAAAGATTGGCTCAATATATTGGCAAATGAAGATTTGTTGGATTTAAAGGCCGTGGTATTTACATTTGCGATATTGTCTCCGATAACCGTCATGGCAGTTGAATTCGCACGAAGGCCGGATATGCCGGCAAACAATGAACCTATCATTTTCTACTTCCTCCAATAGTTAAAGTTTAATTTATTCTTCCAGTCCCGAGCTTGCTACGACATGATCCGGTGCCGCTACTTGAATTACGTCACCGAGGGCAATTTTTTGGTCCCCGGATATCAAGAAGGGGGTGTTATTTTCAAACGTCACTTTGTCTACAAGGCCGGTAAAAAAAGTCGTGACCTTAACCTTTTGTTCGTTGCCATCAACGGCTTGGATTTCGAAGGTATAATTCCCATCTTTTACCGGATGACCATCTGTGTTAGTTCCGTCCCAGTCCAGCGTCTGTCGTCCTGCGGGTCGATTTTTCTCTATGATCTCTTTAACAAATTTTCCGGAGCTGTCATAGATGCTCACCACAACCTTGGCAGCATCCCCGGCTAAGCTAAAATCACAGTCAATCGGTTCACCCTCGACCAATTGCAAAAAATTGTCGTTGGTGGTGATTTCTTTTCCAAGCAGTGAAACCGCCTGCGAATTATTGGTCGACGCCTGATAATTTTGCAACTCCTCCAAATTATCGTTGACGTTGTTCAATTGCTCCAGAGAGCTAAACTGAGCCAGCTGAGCAGTAAATTCCGTATGATCCGTGGGATTGAGCGGGTCTTGGTTCTGGAGTTGGGTTACCAAAAGGAGTAAGAAATCATCCTTACCCATAACCGGAGCTCTGGGTGCTGAGCCTCCCGCTGATCCGGCACCTATGGGATTTAATTCTGAAGAATGCATTTGGGTATCACCATTTAATTGTGCTTTGACACATATATTTTAACTCATTATTGTCATCTCAGCGTCAGGCAAAATAATCGACGGCCGCTGTGTCGGTGTCTCTTAAATCAAGGTTTTCGATTTGCAATAGGGCTTCTTCTTCCCCATTGTCTGGATCGATACGAGTCGCACTCTGTTGCGTGTTTTTGGATTGCCCTGTTTTCTGCTGGCGATTTTTATGTTCATCAGTGTCATCTGAGACGGCTACTTCCAGCTTATCAACATTAAGTCCCTGCTGCTGCAAGTCGGTTTTTAACTGTTGAATGTTATTTTCAACCATATCTTTGACAAATCCGAATTCAGTAAATATTTTTATAGAAACTTGATGATTTTCAGTGATCACCTGCATGCGTACGTGACCGAGAAATTCCGGTTTGAGATCAATTTTTGCTGCATGTTGACCGTTTCTCATATAGATCACGGCTTTCCGCACGATTTGATCCAAAGTCTGATTTCGGAGACTTTCTTGACCCGAATCGATATGTCTAGATAAAGAGGTTGCTTCAAAGGCCTTTTCTACGTTTTGATTTTGAGAGCTTAGCAAACCATTGTCATTGTTGGTTCCGACATCCACCTTAATTACTTTCCCGCCAAGCTCATCGCTTAGGATGGCGTCAATTTTTAGTTGGTTTTCTTTGGCTAATATAGAATCATGTATCATTTTTGTAATTGGCGAGGATGCATTATTCACCGCATTGTTCTGAACGGCATCGCCATTGTAACGTTGTTCAGCATTTGAAGCCTTGGACGTTTGTGCATCATTGGTCATTTTTATTACTGATGAGAATTCATTGCTCGGCAAATTCTTTAACGCCGATTCACCGCCGTTTTCTTTCCAAGAGTTAAGCGTTGTCGAAATCCGTTTTATAAGACCGGTTTGGCTGGATTCCCAGTTTTTATTCGATGGATCCAAACCGTCTTTCGTCTGGGAGTCATCCGAGTGAAATGTTTCTAATGACCTTGACTCTCTTGTATTTTTAATTTCTTCTCCCCCAACCGTTCGGGTATCGATGGTTAATTTTAGCGGTTCGATCTTTTCCTGGATTTCCGTTCGGGAAACAGATTGAGAATCTCCAACCGCATGAAAAGATTTC